>JBBKVK010000243.1:0-6627 GCA_037968395.1 Saprospiraceae bacterium
ACCGAGCCAATTATAATCTTCTTTTTGTGCAGTGCATATTACACTAAAAAGGATAATAATAGAGATTGTATATATTTTCATACTTAAAAGTTAAAGGTGTTGTAAAACTAATCCTTTTCAATCATATCTTTATGGCTAATATCGCATAAAACTCCCAAAGTCGCTACCATCCCCACTCCTTTTTATTGACTAATGCTACTCCTTCACAAACTTTGCGACCCAAAATTTATGCGCAGTATCTTGCAGGCGAATAAAATATACGTTGCTAGTTAAGGTTTGTATATCTATGCTACCACTGCCAATTGTGCCTTGCTGCATCAAACGACCTAGATAGTCCGTAATGGTGTAATGGGTTTGTGGGCTTACATTGTCAATAGTTATAAAATCTCCGGCTGGATTGGGGTATATTTTAAAAGTAGATAAAATTTTATCTTCCGTACCCGAAATATACGTCACACTATCACAAGCTATAAAGTCTTCAGGAGCCAGATTTGAAGTAAAATTAAAACTGAATTCACTCTGCTCAAAGCATCTTAACTTACCAATTATATACGGAGGATCAGCGAGCCCTAAGCCCAACCCTAAGCTTATACCACCATATAAGTTGCCACAATGGTATAATATATCGGCAGTGACAGGCATATCATCATATGTTCCGTTGTTTTCTATAGTTAGTTCTTGTATGGGCTGAATGCCTCTATCTCCAAATAATAGGTTTATCGAAGGGTCTGTATTCACTTCAACTATGGCAGTGTCTAGACCATGAGATCTAGGATTGTAAAACGTACTTTCATAGGAGACATTGGCATCAAAATCATATGTCAATTGCCATCCAACTTGTTCTCCCATCCAAAGATATATTTGCTCATTTTCTTGATACATCCAATCTTCAGTATTAGGATATATATTATTCTTTAGTACATAGACCAAACTATCGTTCCTTCTAAAAGTATCAGCGACTGCAATTTCATAAGGACCTGATAACAAGCCACTATGTGAAAAAGGATCATACCACTCAAAATCAAAGGTCCATTTTGTCCCTATTTCAAAAACAGGGTCAGATTGTATTCCCCTACCTATCTCTATCACCTCATCACACTCTTCTCCTTCTAAGCATCCATTTACATCTACTTTTAATAGCCATAGTAAGTTTGTTTCTTTTGTATCATCAAAGTCAGGGTGATCATACACGGTCCAATGATAGGCATGATTGCCACCAGCGAGAAGGCTGCCATCCTCTAGCTCAACTATTTTGGTAAGCCTAGAGAATCTATACCTACCATATTCACTTTGAGGTAGGTATTCGTCGTTTGGCATTTTGAAGAGGTGATGCCAGAGTATATTGCCATCTTGGTCAAAACGAGTTATGAAGCCTGTATGCACATGATCGGGGCTATTTTCAAAAGTTAGAAAATCTTGCATTGACCCACAAATGATGATATCTCCATTTCGTGCCAATAGAGATTCTTCTATTCTGTAGTTTCTCCCATAAGTGCTGTTTGGTAAGATTACTGACCATTCTAAAGTCTTCATGTCTTTGTTGAGTTTGTTCATCCTTCCTATTGATGGAGGAAAGCCTTCTATAGGATGTTTGTCAGAGTAGAAATAATAATTGCCATCACTATCAATAGTAAGATTAAATGGCCAATCTAATCCAAATCCTTCGTTAAATACAAAAGAATCCAAAACTGATCCTTCATAATTCACTTTATATATTTCGAAACCAGGGTTACTTGTAGACCCAGCAGGCCCTTTCTGTTTGAGTATAAAGGCTAGATTACCATCTGGTGTGGCTTGTAAGTCATTCATTTCTACGTTGAGCTGTCTTGCTGGGTATCTGTGGATAATCTCTACATTAAGGCTATCATCTAGTTTTGCGAAAAAGGCTTCTGATTTATTGGTGGAATAGTTTATAAGGGTTCCGTAAATATACTTTTCTTCTTTTATTTTTCTAATCCCAGACATTATACAATAAGAATAATCACCAAAGTTGAATATTCTTATTGTTCGTTCTTTTAATTCCTTATCAGTTATAATTAATTGATAATATTTGCCAAGGCTATCAGTATTTAAAATAGAAATGTGATTTAACTCCCCTTCAATCATAATAGAGTTTCCATTTTCGACCCCAGCTGTAGAATCATAAACAACTTCCATAATCAAGTCTCCTATTTTACTGTAATTTGAAATAATACTGCATTCCAAAAAAGTATTTGCTTCTTTTGTAGGGCAAAACTGCCAAGAGCTGAGATAAATTTTATCATTTGGTTTATCTACAATAATATTTCTTATGAAATTTTTCCTCCCATCTCCCAAATCATATTCTTTGCTCCATGTGTTTTGTCCATAAGACAGCATGTAAATACCAAGCATTGAAATTGCAACAATTATCGTTCTCATAGTTTTAATTTAATATTGGGAGAGGAAAAATTCCTCTCCCATTTTTACTTAACAAATTATTATTTACCTTACTAACACGACTTTTTGTGTCTTGATCAATTCATTTCCATCAAATACTTTCACTACATAAAGCCCTTCGCTCCAATTGGATGTATTAATAGTTGGGTTGCCTACTGTATAAGTGACAGTTTGCGGCTTTCCAAAAAGATCATAAATATAAATCTTTGGATCGTCCAATCCATTCACCACAATGTTAAGCTGATGGCTAAAAGGATTTGGGCTGATGCTAACTGTTTTGCTTATATCAGTTATTTTACTACTTCTATTCTCCAATTCACTTTGTATAAATAAAGGTAGTTCAGAAACCAATTTTTCACCCGTGTATGCATAGTAAAGAGCCTTTGCATAAGCTGCATATGTATGGTCTTTCTCGGCTATTGTTCTAATAATTACCAATTCACTTGCTGAAGGCTCATAAGTATAGCCACTTTGTATTCTTTGCAAGTTTGATTGCTGCACTGTCTTAAAATCCATCAATTGTATCGATTCTGAAGATAGCCCATTAAGATAAGTGGCAGCCGACATCAAATCACCCTCTATGACATATAGTCCATAGACCATAACTTTGTCATCATCTGATGATTCTGGTTGATACAAAGATCTTGCATCAGCATATTCACCTCGTTCGATTTTTATTTCGGTTAGTCTTCCTACCACTTTCTTCAGACAGTTTATATAAATACTCAAAAACCTCTCCCTCTGACTTTCATTTAAGTTAGTATTGTTTTCTATTTCGCGAATTTTATTGAGTAACCATAATTTGGCAGCTTCTTCTTGCCCTTCTTGTGGATTACATGGGCTAAATGCTACTGTTGGAGGTGTAGTGAAAGGATCGTAGCAATCAGGAGGCGATACTGGAGACCCTATCTTTTCTATGTTTACATTCATATGTGCATTTATTGCATCCCTACAATCAACAGTATTGTCATTAGGCTCTACATAGGTAAAAAGATCAGGATTACCTCCAAGATCGTTGATCACAGAATTGTTGCCTTGATGTGTGAAACAGTTGTTAGCTGCATCACCAAATCCTTGTTGTATTATAGGGGCAACACTTCCATCTATATATACATCTGTAAAAGATGAAGCATAACAGTTTTCAAAAAAGTTAAATCCAGGGTTATCGCCGACAGGTAATTGGGCTATAAAGCTTCCATCAAAGGTATTGAATGCATATTCTCCTGGCCTATCGCCATTACTGAAGCTCACTCCACCCAATCCAGCATGGCTCATATTGTACCAAGCTTTAAAGCTATTATGTCCATCATTGAGTATATCGATTTGCCCGTTGTAAAATTGGTTAAATTCAATTCGATTCTGAGCATAAACAGATCCATCAGCATGGTATCCCGTATTTCGACCATTGAAAGTGTTATTTTCAATTAATGAAGATAAGGTAGGAGACGTATTCATAAATAGTATGTCCTGCTGACCACTATTAAAGATATTAGTATTATGAATATGATATGATCCCATACTACCAAAGATACACTCTAATTCGATATTATTAAATGTATTACTCGACACTTCGATGTTTTGGCAATTTGTATTGCTTAGGCCCCAACTAGCATTAATGATTGTACAGTCCCTTATATAGCTAGGATTAGTATTACTAGGTGTTTTTGCAAAAAAGCCAACTGCACCTCTTACATCGTTAAAAGTGGAGTTTTCTATTCTTGCTATACCATTTCCTAGATCCGTCGGATTGGTCGGCCACATAGTGATTGCTGCTTGTGAGGTGTTTTCAATGATAGCTCCATTCTTCACTTCTATGTCAAAGTCTGTGTTTCCTCCGGCTACTTTGATGCCTGCCCATGAATTGCCGCATATATAAGATGTCAATATACCTCCATCAATAATTAATTTAGCGGATGGTCGAATAAATATTCTTGAGTTTTCATTTAATTGAACTTTATTTGTAATTGTTAATGTATGTCCACTTTCGACAACAATGTTGCCAAAAACAGTCATAGGATAATTAATAGTATGGTCACCAGTTGTAACAATATTACACTTAGCCTCGGTTAAAGAATTACAATCAACAAACTTGTGTAAATTTCTGGTAGCTAATGTCTTATGTAATGTATTCAATTGTTTAGGGCTAAGAAAATGTCTATTATTAAAAGCAGTTTTCATTATATTATTACATCCTTGAGTATGAAACTGATTAAGAATAGTATGGCCTAGCTCATGAATTACAACTTGTGGGTATACGTCTTTTGTATGCCATTCTGTTATTTCATCAGCAGGTACATTTGCATGATCAGGGAAGTAAACTTCATGAAAATATTTTCTTTTTAAAAATTCTGTATAAAAATCGGTCATTATAATGATTTGACTTTCAGTATTATCATATTCTTTTGCTAAATCTGAACACCCTGTAAAATCAGATTGTACATTACTAAAAAATGGAGCATTTAACGTTGAACCTGAATTTATTAATTGCTCTAAAAAGTTTACTTCATCACCATTTTCTAAAAAAAAGTAATTAAATTCACTTTTATGATTGCTATTAAAACTATTAATAGCAGCTTCTAGCTCTGGTGCTTGCACTTCTCCTGGACATTCTGTTCCTCCATGAGAGGTATAGTCCCAAGCTTCTTCATTCTGAATAAAATGAATTTGGACATCGGTTCTAACTCCAGCATCACGTGAATAAGATATTTCAGTTGCACAGTTTGCAGAATTTTCAATATTTGCAAATCTAAAATTCATATGATCTATTTGAAATTGAATTATTTCCTCATGTAATGGATTGTTTATATCAAATACTCCTCCACCATCGTCTCTTGTAAAAAACACAAAATTACATTTCAAAACAATCGGGTCGCATTCAGATAATGGAATATATAGCAGTTCACCAGCAGGAACTATTAACTCTTCAGGCTCATCACCTACTAAACCACAACTTGGATAAGAAAGTTGACCAAAACAAATAAAAGGTAAAAACAAAATGATTTTTGATAATATTATAATCTTTTTCATAATTAAAAAAGTTAAAGGTTTAAAATAATTCCGACTATTTTTCGGAAGTTTCGGATTCTCCTCCCACTATATCTACATTTGAATATACACATAGATTTACTAGGAAAACTAGAAACCATTCATTACCTTTACTCCACATGTTACCACAACATTAGGAGTCTATTCGTAAGAGTAGGCTCTACTTTTCTGAAAAAAATTGTCTTTATATAATTGTCTTTATCGCAAACAATTACATTTTAACAAATAAAACAATTACAAAAACTTACATTCTAAAATTAAGATGTAAATGTCAAGTAATTCCAAACTTAGTAACATTGAATCAATAGAAGCGTTCTTTTCAATTTTTTTGTTATGGGCTTTTACTAACCAATATTAAATTATAGTATTCATATTCAATATTTGTGTGTAAATTTATAAAAAAACACCATCCACCAAAATTATTTTACTTATTTCTATATTTCTTTTTCAACTTTTGAGCTTCAAAAGACAAAAAGATTACTAAATCAAAAAGACGAAGCTAAAGCTTCGAAAACGGTAAAAAACGAAGCTAAAGCTTCGAAAACGTTACTCTTCTTCATCAAAATTAATGTGCTGGATCTCTATTGGTTGACCTTTGAGGACGTTGCCAATGAAGTCTTTAATCTCTTCTGGAGATTTGTCCTTTAGGTCTTCGCTGTGCATGGAGAATGCATCGTCTAGTGAGTCCATCATTCTATCAATAGTACTCATTACTTCGAGCAGCTTGGTTTCATCTCCTGTTTCGTAGTACCCACTATCGTCCTTACACTCAAAATCACTAAAATATTTGTTGCTGAGGTACTTTAGAAGATTGCACAACTTGACATGGTATTTTGGACCAGCAAATTGGGTTTTGACAAATACAGTGTGTAATAAGTCTTCGAGTGGTTCTTCGTTTTGCTCTGCGAGGTAGAGGGCTAACAAGGAAATCAGATTGCCATCCTCATCAAAGGTCATGGCTACTGGCTCACTCTTTTCTGGAGATAATACAATACCTGATATCTTAGGTTGCTTGTCCGTAACCGTTTTTAGGTTAGGAGTTATAACTTGATTTTGCCAACCATTTACATTGCTTATTTCTTCTAACTCTTTCACCAAATCAGGGATTAAATCTGGTGTTTTTAATTTTCCCTTATAATATAGCGTTACGCCCATAGCTTAATC
>JBBKVK010000244.1:0-2865 GCA_037968395.1 Saprospiraceae bacterium
ATCGTTATTGATTTTGGAGGCCCAATAACAGTTTGCTTAAAAGATAGTGCAGCAAATGTCAATTTTACAGCAGGTGTTACACCAGTCACTTCGGGTACAGGAGTTTTTTCAGGAGCAGGGATTATTGATCCTGTCGAAGGTATTTGTGATCCTTATCTTGCAGGAGTTGGTACTCATACTATCATCTACACTTTTACTTCAGATTTAGGCTGTGTTTATACAGGAAGCATAGAGTTGGTTGTGGGTGATGAAGTCATATCATCATTTGAGTTATCTGACAATACAATATGCTTGGGAGAGTCTATCAATATTACATTTAATGGCACCGTTAATCCTAACACTGATTTTGTATGGAATTTTGGCCAAGGTAATATTAATTCAGGATCGGGCATGGGACCTTATAACATTACATTCAACAATGAAGGAATAGAAGGCATTTCATTAGCCCTAAATGATGATATTTGTGGGATGTCTTCCTACTTTGATACTCTTAGTGTTGTTGAATGCCTAAGTTGTGTCTGTGATGACCTTATTGATACTACAATAGTTTGTACCACGATATTTGATCCAGTTTGCGGATGTGACGGAGTGACATATAGTAATGCTTGTGAGGCACAATTTTATGCAGGAGTAAAGTCATGGACTAAAGGACCATGTAATAATACGGCAATAGATACCATTAGAGCATTTTGTGATGATGATAATCCTTTAACAGAGAATGACCATATAGATGATATGTGTGTTTGTGTAGGTGACATCATCATTGCAACAACTGATTATGAACAAGTCATAAAAATATATCCTAATCCAACAACAGGAATGTTGTACTTTGACGGTTTCGAAAGTGGAAAAGTAAAAGTATATGATGTATTGGGTCAGCTAATAATCCAAAGAGACATCAAAGCATCGACCCTAGATATCTCAACTTTATCAACGGGTATTTACTTGGTTAAAGTCGAAAATTTTGGTGTGGTTAGAGTTTATAAGGAGTAGAAAGAGTATTGGAATTGATCAGTGTTAGAATGGTACCTACATTATTGAGATCATTCCTCATAGTATAGACAATGAGAAGATATATTACCGTGGGAAGGTGGTAAAGCAAGAGTAATAAAAGGACTCTAACCTTTATCCTTTTCGAAACTTATCACTTTAAAGGCTCATCGATAAACAGTTCATCTAGTTTGATGTCGTTGGTAATTTCACTGAGATAATGCTCATTTTTCTTAGCTCCATATGGAGTGATAAGTGTTTTGAAAATTGATTTTTTAGTGTTCGTTTTATTGATAAAACTTTGTACTCTTTGACGAATCTTCTTTGCTTCAAAAGCAGAGAGAACATACTCGTCATTATAATATTTTGCTTCAATGATGTTGATGGCACCAAGTCGATCAATTATAATATCAATTTGTGCTCCTTCTTGTGATTTAGTTGTTTTTACTTTAAAGGAATAAATCTCATAATCAGTACCTGCTATCTGTAATGCATGGGCGATGTGGGTGCTATGGCGAATGCAAAGATTTTCGAAAGCAAATCCAGACCAAATATTAAATGATCTCGAATTTCCTAGAGCTAGTCCAGAAGTTATTCTATCATTTTTAATGTACTTATGATAAAAGATAGAATACTCATCCATCAACCTATACAGTGCATCTTCCTTTTTTTTATCAATTGGAATTATCCTTTGTAAAAACCCGCAAGACTCTAACTCAACCAAGACTTTCGTAAATGTTCCACCACTTTTAAGGGATGTATTACTAAGGATTTCTTTCCGAGTAAGTCCCATATTTTTCTTGCTTAAGGCCTCAATGATTTCTATATGGTTGTCGGAATTTTTAAAAAGTGCAGGATAAAGATTTTCATATTCGTTTTCGAGCGTTGGACTATTACCAAAGAACAAATCGTCTAGTATATTAGGAATACTCCTGCCTGGCTCTATGGCATTTAGATAATATGGAATCCCTCCCACTAACATATAGAGCGTACCAATGTCTTTTCGTGAGAGCTTTACTCGATTCATTTTTAGAAACGCCTCAGTTTCGTATAAAGAAAATGGTTTAAGCCTTAGTTTCTTTGTATGACGATTGTGTAACTCTCCTCTATTGTTTAGAATGTTATCCATAATCCAAGTAGATACAGACCCACATACTACCAAAACAATATCGGTCCGAGATTCACAATAAATGTTCCAAAAATGACTTAGTGCGGGTATGAATTTAGATCTTGGAGTGTCTAACCATGAGATTTCATCAAGGAAGATAATTTTTTTCTTTTTTGATGTATTTAGGTCTATTAATGTCTTTAATGCTCTAAATGCTTCTAACCATGTCCTAGGTGCACTCGTTGCAGATAGCCCTGAAGATAATAATGCTTCGTAAAATACTTCCAACTGGTCTTCCATTGCAGAAACATTTATCCCAGAGCAATGAAATACTGTCTGCTTTTTATAGTATTCTCTTATTAAGAATGTTTTACCGATTCTTCTTCTACCATAAACTGCAAGGAATTCTGATTTATTAGAATCTAACAGTTTTTGCATTGTTTTTTTTTCGTAATTTCTTCCTACTATTTCTCTATCCATTATTATATATACTATTGTATTTCAGCATATTAAAAAATATAATTGAATTTATACTCAGCCAAATCTATACAAATATATATCAATTTGGCTGATTAAACAAGTTTATAACTAGCCAAATGTAGGGTAAAATCATGCAACTTGGCTGGTTATAGGAACATATAAAGGGCAAGTTGGGCTAAATAAATGGGCTAAATTTCGAAATATTTTATTTATAACATTGTATCTCTCTAATTTTAGCATACTTTAGTGTATATTTATTACTATTCTTATCACTAAATGATATAAGC
>JBBKVK010000245.1:0-3534 GCA_037968395.1 Saprospiraceae bacterium
TCCTACATCTTTATGTTGTTTTTAACTTCGAATTAACTTTGATTGATACCTTTGTATTCTAGTTTACCAACATTTAACATTAATTAAGTTGTTGTTAAATTATATATTACAAGAAAATGTAATATCAAAAACTGTACCTAATTTAAGAAATGGAAATAATTAATGTAGAATATATTGCTAGCTATCCTAAAGAAGAGCTTTGTCCAAAATCAGGCTTGCCTGAGTTTGCTT
Organism: Saprospiraceae bacterium; assembly: GCA_037968395.1. Lineage (GTDB taxonomy): Bacteria > Bacteroidota > Bacteroidia > Chitinophagales > Saprospiraceae > JADKBO01. Next base: position 232 of record JBBKVK010000245.1, read on the forward strand.
TTATTGGGAGATCTAATGTCGGCAAAAGTTCATTGATCAATATGCTTTGCAAACGAAAGGATTTAGCAAAGACTTCCAAGCAGCCAGGTAAGACCCAAATGATCAATTTTTTTGAAGTAGAAGGCTCCTGGTATCTTGTTGACTTGCCAGGGTATGGCTATGCAAAGACCTCAAAAAAAAATCGAAGTAATTGGACCCAAATGATAAGTCATTATTTGGAAATTAGGCCAACTTTGCAATGTGCATTTGTATTAATTGATTCAAGGCATGATTTGCAGAAAATTGACCAAGAGTTTATTAATTGGTGTGGCGAATCTGCAGTCCCTATTGCACTAGTCTTTACTAAAATTGATAAAGGACCAGGTGTGAATGGAGAGGACAATGTTCCAATAATTAAAGACAAATTGATGGAAAATTGGACTGATTTGCCCAAATGTTTCATTACCAGTGCTGAAAAATCCATAGGAAGAGAAGATATATTGGATTTTATTGAAGAGTTAGTTAAGAATTTCTGATTTTTGCACTCTTAATTTACAAAATAATATAATTGTCACATAGATATCCACATATATATCCTGAGATAACTGATTGGCCAATTTGGAAATTTGGACAAAGTAGAAAGGAATTTATTGATGAATTGAATCAAATCGTATTCAATCACTTGGTTGAAAAATACGAAGGTAGGTTAGATGAGATCCTCAATAAAACTATTTATCTCGAAAAACTCAGAGTAAAAAACACTCCTTGGAAAGTTGATCCTAGTGATGATAAGACTTTGTGGAATTCCTTGAATAATGAAGTGACTGATGCTATAAATCGATCTGATAAAGATGATGCACTTGGAGAAATTCTAAAGAGAATTATTAATAGATATAATGAAGAGATTGTCGGAGGCTTCAAGAAAAAAACTTTTAAATTTGCTAGAGGGTTTTTAGCTATATTTTTCAAACGGATATTCAACCGATTTAGTGAAAAAGGCAAAAGATTTTGGTGGGGAAGTAAGAATAACTTATTAGACAGAATACATGTTGAGGGGCACGTTGATGAGACCAGAGCATTATTTGAGAAAGGTACGGTAGTAATTGTTCCAACACACTTTTCAAATTTGGATTCAATAATGATTGGTTATGCACTGGATAGTGTTGCTGGTATGCCAGCATTTTCTTATGGTGCTGGACTTAACCTTTATGATGCCGAGATTCCAGCTTATTTTATGAATCGATTAGGTGCATATAGGGTAGATAGGCGTAAGAAAAACCCGATATATTTAGAATGCCTCACAAGTATGGCATCTTATAGTCTAAATAAAGGTGTAAATAATATATTCTTTCCAGGAGGGACAAGGTCTCGTAGTGGAGCTATGGAAGAGAAACTTAAATTAGGTTTACTTGGCTCTGTAATTGATGCCCAACGAGAGCTGATCTTATCAGGATCTAAGCAGAAGATATTCGTAGTGCCAGTCGTATTAGGTTATCATTTTGTATTTGAAGCAAAATCTTTAATTGAGCAACATCTTAGAGAAAGTGGCAGAGAAAAATATACAAAATCAAAAGAAAACAGAACTGAAGGTTTTTCATTTGCTTTCTTGAAAAAATTCTTTACAGAAAAATCTGAATTTTATTTAAGTTTTGGAGAGCCAATGGATGTTTTGGGAAATCTAATTGATAGTGACGGTGTTAGTATGGATAAACATTGTCGTCCTGTGGATCTTCAAGATTACTTTATATTGGATGGCGAATTAAGTGAAAATAATCAAAGAGAATCGGTATATGCAAAATTGTTAGGTACTAAAGTACTTGAAAGTTACTTTAGCAATAACTTGATTTTATCTTCTCATTTGGTAGCGTTTACTGCTTTTAATCTTTTTAAAAGTAAGCATCCTAGTCTAGATATATTTGCTTTATTGAGAATGTTGAGTTACGAATTTACCTTGAATACAGATGAGTTTAGATCAATATTGACAGCATTTTTGGTTAGATTAAAAGAAAAAGAAAGCAAAGGCGAGATAAGATTACAACCAATTTTACATGGTTCTGCTGACGAAATAATTAGCGAGGCTTTGGATGTATTGGGCGTCTATCATACTCAAAGCGTTTTATATATTAAGGATGAGATGATTTTGACTCAAAATATTCGATTATTATACTACTATCATAATAGATTAGAAGGGTACTCCTTTGATAAATTATTAGATGGGATTATCATTAACAAACAAAAAGGACTGTGAATTTTATCCTATACGATTTAGAAGCCACTTGTTGGAGAGGCAGACCACCACATGGGGTAAATGAAGTGATAGAAATAGGGGCTTATAAATTAAACGAATATGGGGATGTACTCGGTATGTTTAATAAATTTGTAAAACCAGATGTTAACGAGACACTTTCTGGATTTTGTACATGGTTGACATCAATCAAACAAAAAGATGTAGATAATGCTGACAAATTTCCTAAAGTAATCGAGCAGTTTAAAGATTGGATAAATATATATGATGATGATTATATATTGTGTAGTTGGGGTAAATTCGATATTCAGCTTTTAAGAAACGACCATCAGATCCACAAATTAGAAGAAGATTGGTTGGATATTAGTATAGATGTCAAGAGCCAATACCAAGAGATCAAAGGTCCAACAGTAAAAAAGACGGGACTTAAAAATAGTATCAAAAGGGAAGGTTTCGAATTCACAGGCATTCACCACCGGGCCATCTCCGATGCTGAGAACATGGCTAAAATTTTCATTAAGTTTATTGACATGTGGAAGTACTAAGAAATAAGTCTCTTTGGGTGATTTTTTAATAAATGTTTGAAATTATCGAATTTGAATTTGAATCAAGATGGAATTATCAAAGCAAGATTAAATATATTATTACCAGTTTTATTATCATTGTACCATACCTCCTATGTGTTTTCGTATTAAAATAAATATAATTGACACAATGCCCATATACATTAAACATGCCAACCTTTTCATTAATAAAGCTGCTGTTGATAGAAAGTATGCTGGAGGCATTGAGCAGTTTAGACTAGATTATAAAATAAAGGAGGACAACTTTCATGAAGAAGACAATGAGTTGTTTGCTTTGGCACAAATGAATGCAGATGACTTTGACATTGATGAGCTTATTTCACAAGGATTTCACTATGATAAAGAACTCCATTTTTCCACTGACTTTACAATTTTACAAAGATATGGCGATTATCTTTGGAACACCGATTGGATAACAGATAACACTATATTTGCTTGGCACATAGAAACTAGTGAAGAGTCAATTGTACAAGCAAATATTAAAGCCGAAGAACC
>JBBKVK010000246.1:0-11544 GCA_037968395.1 Saprospiraceae bacterium
AGATTGTCTATTGCATAATGCGGGTTGAATAAAAAAAGGTTTGTACAATTGCTCGTACAAACCTTTTTGCTTTATGACTTAAATGTTATTTCTTATCTACTGCATGTCTTTCGTTCAAAATCTTAACTACGTCATCTGTAATGTCCAACTTGTCATTTCCGTATAAGATGCCTCCACCGTTGCTTTTGATCAATACATAATCATATGATTTTTCTGCAGCAACTTCTGAAAGATATTCATCGATTCTAGATTTTAATTTAGCTTGAAGTCCGATTATTTTTTTCTCCAACTCCATGGCAGAATTGTCCCTTTGTTGCACTAAATTTTGTTCTTCTTTAGCAAGGCTTTCCTGCTCTTTAGCAAATTGTTGCTCTAATCTTTGTAATTCTACAGGAGCTAAAGTTGCAGCTCTTTGTTGAGTTTCGTAAACTTTCTTCTGAAACTTCTCTACCTTTCTTTGAAAACCCTCTAGTTTACTACTTATTGAGTTTTGAGCTTTTATAGATTCTGCCTCAAGTTCTACTTTGTTTTCTTTGTATAGATCATACTTTTCTAATAAGGAATCTTGATTTACAAATACGATTCGTGTATTTAGATCAGATGTCACTCCAGTATTAACTGCAGTTGCAGCACTTTGATCAGATGGTTTACATGACGTTATGAATGCTATCGTCACTATACTTAAAAAGGCAATTTTTAAAATTCTCATTTATTTGGTAATTATTTAATGTTAGTTTAATATGTGCAAAAGTAGGTTTTATTATTATTCTTGCAGTAAATCTGGTCTCCTTTTTTGAGTTCTATCCAATGATTGTTGATATCTCCAGTCATCAATGGCTGCATCATTACCACTTAATAAGATATCAGGTACTTTCCACCCCTTATATTCTGAAGGTCGAGTATATACAGGAGGTGCCAATAAGTCATCTTGAAATGAGTCAAATAAGGCACTGGATTCATCGTTTAATACGCCTGGGATAAGTCTGGCAATAGAGTCGACAATTATGGCAGCAGGCAGTTCTCCGCCTGACAAGACAAAATCTCCAACACTTATCTCTGCAGTTACATGTTGTTCTCTAATCCGTTCGTCAATGCCCTTATAGTGTCCACAAATAATGATTACATTTTCTAATAAAGAATAACGATTGGCACCTTTTTGAGTCCAAGTAACACCGTCTGGGGTCATGTAGATGACTTCATCGTAACTTCGTTCTGCTTTTAAGCTAGAAAGCACATTGTCTAATGGTTCTACCATCATTACCATACCTGCACCACCACCATATTGATAGTCATCTATCTTATTGTGAGGGCCAACTCCATGACGTCTAATATCAATGATGTTGATGTCTAACAATCCTCTTTCTTTAGCTCTCTGTAATATGGAGTGATTAAAAGGACTAGTTAGCAGTTCTGGCACAGCCGTAATAATGTCAAATCGCATTAATTATTATTTGAGATTAATAATGTTCTAATGCAAAGATATAATGATTACTTAATATACTTACTTAGATACTTAGTTTTTCAGATGCTTAGATTGCAAAATATCATAGTTGCTTAGTTTTTTTTGCAACTAGAGATGAAAGTCGTATTGTTTTTAGATTTTTTAAACTGCATCTTTTTCCTCCCACTTCGACAAGCTCAGTACACGGCTTTAGGTTTGGGGCAAGAAAAAAGGATCCAGAGTTGAAGCTACTTTCTTTGTTTATCTGCAATACCTCTGTGATAGGGTATTCGACTTCCTTGTTTAATCTATTAGTAGCTATCTTAAACGCTTTAAAAAAAAACTCCAGCGGAACTAATATCATAATCCAAAACGCTATATTGCAATAGAGTCGCAGATTGGCTGATGTCCATATAACATGTGTCTCAAAAAAAAGCAAGTGAAGTTTACACCCCACTTGCCTTTGTATATCTTAAAACTAATAAGTTACTTATTTAAAACTAATCAATTCTACATCGAAGACTAAAGCTGCATGAGGCTTAATGCTACCACCTGCACCTCTTGATCCATAAGCTAAATCTGATGGGATAAATAATCTCCACTTATCTCCAGCTGACATCAATTGAAGAGCTTCTGTCCACCCTTTGATTACACCATTTACTGGAAAGCTTATTGGCTCGCCTCTATCTACACTGCTATCAAATACTTCACCAGTAATTAATGTACCGTGGTAATGAGTAGTAACTGTGCTAGTCGGTCCAGGTTTTGGTCCACCAGCTCCTGCAGTTAGGACTTGATATTGTAATCCACTTGGAAGAGTTACAACTCCTGCCTTTTTCGCATTTGCTGCTAAGAAATTTGTGCCTTCTTGTTTAGCAATTTCTGTCTTATAGTTTTGTACAAGAGATTGAGCTTCTTGAAGTGACATCTTAGTGGTACCTTTTTCAAAGTCATTCACGGCATTTATTAATTCTGCTGTGTTGATTTTATCAATACCTGAAGCCTTCAAATCGTTGGCTATTAATAATCCCATACTATACGTAACCGTATCTTTCATTGTTAAATTTTGTGCTAAAATAAGTGAACTAAAAAATAAAAAAAAGCAAACTAGATATGCTGAACTCTTCATTAAATGTAATTTTTTTTGTGTAAAAAATGATATAAAATATTGTAACGTCTTTTCTAACTAATTTATTAAGTGATCCGTTTCCTAATTTATGAGTTTTTTTTAAGATCAGTATAATATTGGAAGAAATACGGTATCGTTTCTATCCCTTTATAAAAATTAAATAAGCCGTAATGCTCGTTAGGAGAGTGAATATCATCAGAGTTTAATCCAAAACCCATCAGGACTGTTTTGACTCCCAATACTTTTTCAAATAAAGCTACTATTGGGATACTTCCTCCACCTCTTTCTGGGATAGGGTCTTTGCCATATGTCTTTGCCATCGCCATGTGTGCAGCTTTATACTCTAAGGTATCAGTAGGAGTTACTGCAGCTTCACCACCATGATGTGGTCTTACTTCTACATGTACACTTTTTGGAGCTATAGATTCGAAATGTTTTTTAAATTTATCTGTGATTTCGTCACTTGTTTGACTAGGTACCAATCGCATACTAATCTTAGCAAATGCCTTTGAAGGCAAGACGGTCTTAGCACCTTCTCCTATATATCCTCCCCAGATGCCATTGATATCTAGCGTAGGCCTGATTGATGTTTGCTCTATAACGGTATAGCCTTTTTCTCCATAAGTCTCTTGTATTCCAAGACTCTCCTTGTAGTTTGCTAAATTAAATGGTGCCTTATTCATTGCAGTTCTCTCATTATCAGGTACTATGTCTACATTGTCATAAAATCCTGGTATTGTAATGTGATTGTTTTCATCAGTTAAAGAAGCGATCATTTTACTCAATATATTAATAGGATTTCCTACCGCTCCTCCATAGACACCAGAGTGTAAGTCTTTATTTGGGCCTGTCACTTGTACCTCCAAATAGCTTAATCCTCTAAGCCCAATTGTTATTGATGGTACATCATTGGCTATGATAGACGTGTCAGATATTAAGACCATATCACAGGCCAACATCTCAGTGTGTTGTTTACAAAACTCGCCTAAATGTACTGATCCCACTTCTTCTTCTCCCTCTATCATAAATTTGATATTACAAGGAACCTCTCCAGATTGATACATTGATTCAAATGCTTTGATATGCATGAATGCTTGACCTTTGTCATCACATGAGCCTCTAGCGTATATTGCTCCTTCAGGGTGGATTTTAGTCTTTTTAATTGTTGGTTCGAATGGGGGAGTATGCCATAACTCTACTGGGTCTGCAGGTTGTACATCGTAATGTCCATAAACAAGTACTGTCGGCAGTGCATCATCAATGTGGTGGTGACCATATACTATTGGATGCCCTTTCGTAGCATATATATTTACATTATTACAGCCCGATGACTTCAAGTTCTCAGCTACAAATTCGGCTGTTTTTTTTACATCTCCAGCGTATGCTTTGTCGGCACTAACAGATGGTATTCTAAGTAATTGAAATAATTCTGCTAGAAATTTTTCTTTTGACTTACTAATGTATTCTTGTGTCTTTATCATCATCCTTGATTTATATCTGCAAAGATAAGATTTGGATGTTGGTTACTCAAAAATAAACAATGAATACTTTACAGTTCTATTAAAATGTATAATGAGTACCTAAGACAATTTCTTTAGCTTTAGATTGTTTTACAGACTCTTCTATCGTTATTTGGTACTCTGGTACAAATGAAAATTGATAACCTGTATAAATATTAAATCTATTGCTTAACTGATAACCGATAGTAGTAAGATTACTAAGTATGATTTTATTTTGTGTAAGTCGTGAAGCATCAAATTGATTGGATGGTATTTGATTAGATACATTTGAATTTATATAATGGTACATTGCAGTTTCATTTCTTATTGTCCATTTTTTGGAGAAAACATATGCTATACCCAACCCAAATTTTGCTGCATACACTCTCTTTTGAATAAAACCTATACCGTTAAAATATTCTTGTTCAAGTTTTCCATCATTTTTATCAGCGCCAATAGACGTCCCTCCAAATATAATAGGATCTAGACCAAATTGATCCGAAACGTAAGTGATTGTTGGTATTGTTGACGATAATCCTATAGATGAATATAATGAAAATATTTTTTTATTATAAATATGGTGGTTATATCCTATTTCAAAATTTTGAGGAACATGGATAGGGTAGGCTTTTACATTCAAATACACTTCGTTGTGGGTTCTCGATGCTAATGGCTTTATAAAAGTAAATTTATCATTGTCAATACTGTATAAGGATGCCAAATCAAATGTCATAGACGCCAAGTCTAAAAGTGGCACTTTTCTAATTTCATTTTTTTTAATTTTTTGATTTCCGTCTGAAGATAGACCTTTTTCCCCAGCTACGTTTTCTTTAATATTTGTAGTAATCAATTTTTGACTTGATGAAGGACTTGGGGAGGATTCAATGTTCTTGATTATTAAAGCCAATCCGGAAGATGATTTTACATCAGTTGTATTAGTACTTGATTTTTGTGTTTCTACAATCACATTTTTAGAATTGTTAGATTTGTTTGTAGATATATTATTGTCCACTGATGTTTTTGTGCTGGTCTCTTTAATAGAATTAATAACAGTTTCAGTTACATTGCCAGTCTGAGGAGATCTTAAGCTTTCACTAGTAGGATTTCTTTGAGTTATTGTTTCTTTTTGCTTTTGGCCCTCGTTTAAAATGGATCCTATTTGTGACTTATTTTCATCTTTTAATAATACGGCTTCAATTTCATTATTTGCTAGCAAAGGAACCGAAACGGAATCATCAATAATGTTTTGACTATTTGTAAGGTTAAATACCTGGAATAGAGCAACAGTTATAATCAAGCCTAACCCTAGCAAAAACCAAAGTATCAATTTGTTTTTCTTTTGTTTGACAGGGAGCTCCTTATTAAGAAGTGCCTCCATGTTTAACCATCCTTTATCAATTATATTATAAGCCATGTTGGATGTTGTATTTATTTTTTAATAATAGTTTTTTCAATTCCTCTCTTGCTTTGCTGAGGTGCCATTTTGATGTACCCTCGGCAATGCCTAGTTTTTCTCCGATCTCTTTGTGATTATAGCCTTCAATGGCGTAGAGTACAAATACTTCTCTGGTAGCGGTAGTGAGCTGATTAATTACAATATTAAGATCTTCGAGATATAAGTTGTTTAATGATGTAGCATCTTCTGATCGGTCATGAGATTCTAAAGCAATAAATTTTTGTTTTCTATTCTCTTTTTTAAAATAGTCAGATAATGCGTTAAATACAAGTCGTTTAATCCATCCTTCAAAGGAACCGGTTTGACTATATTTTGCAATATTCTTAAATACTTTTAAGAAACCGTCATTGATTATTGATATTAATGCTTCTTCATCTTGAGTGTATCTTCTACACATAGACTGTACTATCGGAAAATACTTTCTGTAGAGTATTTCCTGAGATTTTCTATCATTGGATTTACATCCAGACAATAGATTTAGGTCTTGTGAAGAAATGTGCATTTATATAAATAATGTAATAATTATATAGCAAATTTAATACAAAATGCTTATCTGTATAATAGACCGATTAATGGACTTGAAAGGTTGGGTAGGGGCAAAAAAAAAGGAGTGTAAATTACACTCCTAACCATGTTTCATACTCTTTGCCTTGGGGAAGGATTACGGTTTTTTTGTCTCTTTTAAACAAATTAACAAACCGCAGGAGTATTTTCTTTAAAATGCTCATAAGGGGAAATGTTTTAATTGGTACAAATATAAGTCAATTATTTATATATGCAAATAAAATGTAATATATAAATTATTTTTATTGGAGTTATTTAATAGTTTATGTTAAAACGATATACAATTACCTGACTGCCAAAGTATCTAGCTAGACAGATAATTGTGTATGATAACAAAGTATCTTTAAATTACTTCTTTGGTTAAACCCCCAACCAATTTTCGTATTCCTGTCCTTGAGGAATAGTTGCGTATTTCTTAGCGGGGGTAAACCAAGAATACGTTTTCTTAAAAAATCTCTTAATCATGTTCATGTTTTTATATAATGTATTGTATATACGTTTAAAGGTTACCTTTTGTTAGTTTAAAATGCGTTTATTTTTCAAATAAAATGTTAATTGTCAGATTTTAGGTAAAAACCCTTAGTTTTTAATCAGGGAATGCCCTATAAAAACTAAACCCCAAGTAAATTTTTCAATAAAAAAAATAGGAGACCTGATTTCAGATCCCCTACTAAAAATACTATTTAATGAGATATTTTATTCTCTACCTCCATTTAGGAAGTCTTGATATTCTCTAAGTTCGTCCCATTGTCCTTTGAATGCCATTTCTGATTGCTTTGGCCAAGTAGTTGGATCAGCTAGTTTATACCTTGACCCCGCTGCATCTAATATTTCTTTAATCTTATCAGATGTTGATTCTGAAAGGTCTTTCCAGGTATTTATTCCTGCTGCTTTCAGTAAGCCCTCAATTTTAGGCCCGATTCCCTCTACAGCTTTTAGATCATCTAGCTTGTATTGTTTGATAGCACCAATCTTAACTAAATGCTTTTGTAGTTTTGAATCGCTTTGTGAAAGTGTGTTTGCACTTCCTCCATCTAAACTCATTTGCATGGTTACTAAATCCTCAAAATCACCATCTGCTGCTTTTTTAGCTTGAGCCTGCCAAGTAGTGACATCAATGATCTTATATTTATCACCATAATTGTCAAGAATCCCCCTCAATGCCTCAGATGATTTACCTGAAAGATCAGACCAAGTCTTAACCCCATTTTCTTTAAGGACTTCTTCCATTTTTGGTCCAACACCTTCAATGATTTGTAAATTCCCTGGTTTTAGTGCAGCGAATTTACCTGCTCCTTTGGCAGTTTTGGTTGATTTACCTTTGCTTGATTCTGCCGCTACATTTGCCGTTGCTCCAGCTGCTGCCCCTGCAAGTGAACTTGTAATATTTGAGTTTTTAGAATTGCCATCCGTAGTTCCCCCAGATTTATTACCAATTTTTTTGTTGCACTCAGCCAGAGCGTCCTCAGCCTCTCTCATTCTTCCTTTTGCGATAGCAATATCACCTTCGAGTTCAGCGATGTTATGAAGATGCCCTTTGATATCTCCATTTAGCCCAGTAACATTTCCATTAAGTGAAGATACTTGGCCTTCAAGATCAGCTGCAATTGATTTGTATTTTGACCACAATGCCCATCCAAGTGCCAATCCGAGTAAAAATGGCAATAACCAGCTCAGCCACCAAGGAAAAGAACAGAAGTCAAGTAATAAAAATAGTGTCATGATTTATTTTGTTTTGATGTTATTTAATAATTTGTAGTTCGGTTCGTCTATTGTCAGCTCTTCCTTTTTCTGTATTATTGTCAGCTATAGGATTTGCCTCACCTTGAGATGTTGCATTGATTTTAGTACTCGATACTCCTTTTGATACTAGATATCTCTTAATTATATCAGCTCTTCTTTGGCCTAAAGCGATGTTAGGTGCATCGTTGCCAATATTGTCTGTGTGACCAACTAAATTGACTCCTTCCCCAGATTTTGCCACTCTAGATGCCACATCGTCTAAATACTTTTCTACTTCTGTATTTTGCAATTTATTAGTAGAGTTAAATGGAAAATAGATTCTGGTCTTATCTTCCACTTCTTTAATGCTAGTTGTATTAATCTTATAGTCAAAATCACAACTTTCAAATAAGTTGGTTTTGTCGCCATCTTGCATGTCAATTAGTTTGCTAAGTTGCCTGACTCTTTCGTCAGGTAATTCTGTAAAGAGTTTTCTAACTTCATTAGCTCTTGCCAATCCTAGATCAGCATAAGTTGTGTTGTTGGTTTCATCGCTTCTGTAACGGCCTATTATTTCCAATGTCTTATCTGACCCGAGTTCAGTTAAAATACTAGATTTTTTCTCTGCCCATCCATCAATTGTTGTAGCATTGGGTTTGTCCCAATTAAACAACAAAGGGCCTGTCTTAGCAATATTTGTTGAAGCAACGGTAGAACTTCCATCTGCTTGCTGTGCTGCAATAGAGGTAGTATCTGTATTGCTATCACAACATTTATTACTTGAATCCCAATAAAAGAAGGCGAGAATAAGCCACACAAGAATAATTAAAATACTTAGTGGGTTTCTCATTTTTAAAAAATAGTTTTGATTTGTGATGATAATTGATATAAAAATACAATAAATTGTCAATTATGAAAATAAATAATAGATTTAATTGATTAATGAGCCATAAAAGATAATTATATTAATTGAAACTAAATATCGATTTGTGTCTAATATGAAAAATTGTATATGTTTAACAGATCAGAATAAAATAATAAAAAGACTACTTTTAAGAAAAAACTGATTGTATTATGAATGTATGGTGTCCAAATTTTATACTTTTGATATTATATTAATTGAATCGATTATCAGCTACGAGTCGATTTTGCCTAATTGTATTATATACACTAATTATTGTAATAGCTTTTCTCAAGCTATTTATGGTAAATTAACTTTATTAGATTTATGAAAATAGTAACCCTAGATGAGTTTATTATTAAAAGCCAAAAAAGCTATAGTGATTCTACAGGTCAGTTGACCAGATTGTTGAGAGATATCGGTATTGCTGCCAAAATAATAAATAGAGAAGTTAATAAAGCAGGTCTTGTCAATATATTGGGTATAGCAGGTCAAGAAAATTCTTCAGGGGAAAACGTTCAGAAATTGGATATTTTCGCCAATGATAGAATGATTGAGTGCCTGACCAATGGAGGTGAAGTATGCGGTATTGCATCAGAGGAATTAGAAGATTTTATTCAACTCCCTTCAGTTACGGACAAAAATTCAGATTATGTTGTTGTCATGGACCCCTTAGATGGATCGTCTAATATTGATGTGAACGTATCTGTAGGTACTATATTTGGTATTTACAAGAGAAAATCTGATCCAAGTGGACCTTGTGATATCAGCGATTTTCTTCAAAAAGGAGAGAATCTTGTTGCTGCAGGGTATGTATTATATGGCACATCAACCATTTTGACCTACACAACTGGGCAGGGAGTAAATGCATTTACGTTAGATCCAAGTATTGGAGAGTTTTGCCTAAGCCATCCAGATATTATGATGCCAGAAAGTGGTAATTATTATTCTGTAAATCAGGGATACTACCTCAAGTTTGACTTAGAGATGCGAAGATATATTGATCATTGCTCTGATATGAACCTTAGGCTAAGATATATCGGTAGTATGGTCAGTGACATTCATAGAATAATGTTTCAAGGCGGTATATTTTTGTATCCTAATACTAGAAAATACCCCCAAGGTAAGTTGAGACTACTCTATGAATGTTATCCAATGTCTATGATTGTGGAGCAAGCAGGGGGTATATCAATCACTTGCGGACTAGAGAGGATTTTAGAATGTGAAATTGACGAATTACATCAAAGAGCTACTATTGCTATGGGTTCTAAAGATATGGTTAATGAGATGAAAGAATTTGTAGCTAGATACAGTGCAGGCAGTTAATAGGTATAAAATTTCAAACATAAAAATAAAAAAGCTATTGGCTTTCGCCGATAAGTGCAACATATTACAGTATTTTTGCATAAAATCAAAACTAGAATTATGATCAGAATACTTGTAAACGATGGCATTGATGCCAGCGGTAAAAAAATGATGGAAGATGCAGGTTTCTTTGTGTCTACAGACAAAATTACCCAAGATGACTTAATGACAAAGCTCAATGCTTTTGATGCCATTTGTGTAAGGAGTGCAACCACAGTCCGAAAAGAATTAATTGACGCTTGTCCAAATTTGAAAGTTATAGCAAGGGGAGGAGTAGGCTTGGATAACATCGACGTAGAATATGCCAAATCAAAAGGAATAATTGTAATTAATACACCAGCTGCATCGTCAAGATCGGTAGCAGAATTGGTATTTGCACATTTGCTAAGCCTCAGCAGATTCCTTCATGATGCCAATCGCAATATGCCCAAAAGTGGCTCAACTGACTTCGGTAAATTAAAGAGTAGTTACGCTAAAGGAGGAGAACTAGAAGGTAAAACTCTAGGGGTAATCGGCATGGGTAGAATAGGGCAAGAAGCAATGAGAATTGGAATTGGAATGGGAATGAATGTTATAGCCCATGATCCTTTTATGGATGTTGTTGTTTTAAATGTGGGCTCGCAACAGTTTCCACATACTGCCAATATTAAGAGCTCTACTAAAGAAGAGGTGTTGAGTAGCTCGGACTTTATTACATTGCATATACCTTCGTTGGCAAAGCCAGCAATCGGATCGGAAGAATTTGCCATGATGAAAGATGGGGTAATCATAGCTAATGCTGCTAGAGGTGGGGTTATAGATGAAACTGCGCTGCTTGAAGCTTTAAATAGTGGGAAAGTAGGAGGCGCTGGATTAGATGTATTCGAAAATGAACCTACACCTAGAGCAGAATTGTTAGTTCACCCAAAAATCAGCTTAACACCACATATAGGTGCATCAACAGAAGAAGCTCAATTAAAAGTGGGGACAGACTTAGCAAAGCAAGTAATTGCGGCACTTTCTTAAAGAAATATTTATTTTTGATAAAAAACAGTAAAATACTTTTTTGATTAGTTCAAAATGGTATCTTTGCACTCTCAAAATTAGGAAGAGTTTTAATTGACACTAATAATTTTGATAATGGATCCGTAGCTCAGCTGGATAGAGCAGCTCACTTCTACTGAGCAGGTCTCAGGTTCGATTCCTGACGGGTTCACAAGAGAAACAAAAGCTAGTCAATGCAAATTGACTGGCTTTTTTGTTTCCCAGAATGCATCAAGTTCACTTGAATGTATTCTGGGAAACAAAAAAGCCAAGGAAAGCTTGAGCTTTACTGCTTTAGTTTTTGACCTTGGCACACAAAAGGATCAACGCAGTTAATCCGAAAGAATGTATTCTGGGAAACAAAAAAGCCAAGGAAAGCTTTAGCTTTACTGCTTTAGTTTTTGACCTTGGCACACAAAAGGATCAACGCAGTTAATCCGAAAG
>JBBKVK010000247.1:0-39433 GCA_037968395.1 Saprospiraceae bacterium
CTATAATATCTACGAGACAAGCTGCTTTGTAAAATAAATATAAAACATATATGAAAATTTTATATTTAAAATTATCATATATGAAAAAAATCAATATCTTTGTGGTAGAACTAACCTGAGTAGGCCGTCGGATTACATACAGAAACAGTAAACCAACCTTGTGGAAGGTAATGCCAAAGGGAAACCTTGAATTGGGATTTAAGATTCGTCTAAAATCTCTTCTTCCTCTTCTAAAGTATCTGACGGTCTTATTTTTTTATCTATTGAGTTAGCTCTCATCTCATCATAACCCCTTCTATTTCGAACAATATCTAAAGCAAAAAATATAGAATTTAGCATCGATTTATAATCTGCTTCATTTTTACCAGCTATATCATATGCTGTTCCATGATCTGGAGAAGTACGTACTACACTTAATCCAGATGTATAATTTGTACCAGCTCCAAATGATAGAGCTTTAAACGGTATTAGACCCTGATCATGATACATAGCTAATACGGCATCAAACTTCTTATAAGAAGATGACCCAAAAAAACCATCTGCAGGATATGGCCCAAACACCGTCATGCCTCTTTTCTTTGCATCAATAATCACAGGTCTTATTATGCTATCTTCTTCATTGCCAATTGCACCTTCATCGCCAGCATGAGGATTGAGTCCTAATACAGCAATCATAGGTTTGTCTATACCAAAGTCCTTGATCAAAGATTCGTTTAGTAAATGGAGTTTTTTTGTAATGGTTTCTTTATCGATCTTACCTACTACATCTTTTAAAGGCAAATGATTGGTAACAAGAGCTACTTTTAGAGTATCACTTACCATCATCATTAAGCTTTCACCTCCTACAACTGATGTGATATATTCTGTATGCCCAGGATAAGGGAAATCTGCTAATTTCATCGCTGCTTTATTAATTGGAGCTGTTACGAGGGCATCAATTTTGTTTAATTTTAAATCTTGTACGGCCTTGTCCAATGCGATATAAGCATACTTACCGCCATTTCTATCGACTTGACCTATATTTATATCCGCATTTTCTTCCCAACAGTTTAATACATTTATTTTATCCTTTGCTGCTTTATCAATGCTATTGATATGGTAAAAATTTACAGTTGATCCATCAATGATGTTTTTATGGTAGGTTAATACCTTTGACGAACCGTAAATAATGGGAGTGAATTGTTTGAAAAGCATTTCATTTTGTAGTGCCTTAATAATCACTTCTGGTCCAATGCCATTAATGTCTCCTATTGTTATACCAATTTTCATAAGATGTTTTTTGCTGTTGTATCGGAAAAATTTAAATCTATCTGTATAGACAGATCACCGATTAAGTTACAAAGATATTTAAATTTGTAGGTTTTTAAGATTGGTTATTTAAGATAAAAAAATAAATAGACTATTAAAGAGCGAAAATGATTTTCGATTCCATGTTTTATAAACAAGGACAATGGGGTAGATTGGATAAAAAAGAAAATAGAATTGACAAGCTGGAGTGATTATTATCCAACATATCTTTCTTTGGAACAAATTTTAATAAGTACTTTAGTAGTATCAACATCAACTTTATGATTTCAACAGACAAACCGATTCTTATAGTATACACCGATCAACTTGCATCTCTTATAATAGATCAAAAAGATAAAGAAGCTATCTCCTTTCGGTATTCTATGTTTAGACTGGCTCTAATGATATGTGGTATCACATGGGTTTACTTTATGCTAAAAGCTGCGCCGTTTGCTATATTTGCGGGTTTGTTATCCATAATGATTGGATTTTTAATATCGGTCTCAAAACAACTGGCTATAGATAATGATCTAAAACTAATAAATAATAAAATTCTAATCGTAAAAAATGAGATGAGTTGTCTCAAACTTGATCATAGTTGTTATAATAATGGTTCAGATTACATAGATGACCATCATTTATACACCAATGACCTTGATGTGTTTGGCCCTATGTCACTTTTTGGTTGGATTAATAGAGCGAGAACCAGTGAAGGCCAAAATATACTGGCAAAATGGTTTTTGCTTAAGCCTACAATCCAAGAAATCGCAAAGAGAAGATCAATTATTGAAGAGTTAGAAAAATCTGAATCTTGGAGATTAAATTTTCTATCTGTCTTATTCGAATTTAATATTGATAAGCAAAACAGTAGTATCAAGCACCTTAAAGAAGATTTGCAGATTGATCTAGGTTTTAGCCAAGGCAAAGTATTAACCATATATGTGTTTTTAATGCCAGCAATATGGATTTTGCTAGGAATATTCTATCTAATGGATATACCTTGGATCTCCACTACTGCTATATGGCTATTTATTTTTAACTTATTAATAGTAGGTCGAAGTGGTAAAAAAGTAAATCACATCCAGAGAAGATTAAATGGGCTAGATAACAAACTAACAAAGTGGGCAAATGCAGTCCAATTGATTTTATCAAAAGACTGGCAAGGATCAAATCTAATATCACTTATCGCACATCACAAATCCAGTAATAAAGATAATGCTAAGAGTATATTATCCCTTAACAAAATAATTTCTAGACTAGATTATAGGCTGAATATGGCACTAGGCGTGGTAATACAAGGTTTATTTCTTTGGGACCTGAAATGTATGAAGCAATTATATAGTTGGAAAACGACTGAAGAAGAAAATCTTTACAAATTAATTGAAACTGTAGGAATGTTTGAGGCTTTCACATCTTTATCTACTTGGGCTTACAATCATTCCGATTATGCTTATCCAATTATTAAAGACCAAGAATTTGAATTACATGCTGCTGCTATTCATCATCCATTAATTTTACAGACGAAGAGTGTTGGTAATGATTTTGAGATCAATAAGGAGGAATATATATCTATCATAACAGGTTCTAACATGGCGGGAAAATCAACCTTTCTGAGGACAATAGGTATTAATATGGTATTGGCTTATACTGGCACTAAGGTTGCTGCTGCAAGGTTTGCATGCCCATTAGTAACTATAACTACTTATATGAGGATCAAGGACGTCTTAGAGGAGAACGTATCAACTTTTAAAGCAGAGCTAAATAGAATTAAATTAATACTTGACATTATTTCTGAGAAAGAGCCCTCACTAATATTAATTGATGAAATGTTGAGGGGAACAAATTCTGTTGACAAACTCAAAGGTTCAATTTCTATTACAAAAAAATTATTAGATAGTAAATCATATTGTCTTATAGCTACCCATGATATAAAGCTTGCTGAGTTAACTAATGAAATACAGAAAGGAATCAAAAATTATTACTTTGACATTGACTATGCTGACGAAGAGCTAGTATTTGACTACAAGATCAAACCAGGAATTTGCCAAAACTTTAATGCCTCTTTCTTATTAAAACAATTAGGAATAGGGGAGTAGTGTTCAAAAGAGTATAAAAAAAGAGGCCTATATTTACATATAAAGCCTCTTTTTTGCGTTTGTTTATTTCACATTTTCCAAAGTGGGTTTCTCCTTTTGAGACAGCCTTAACTTAACAGTAATTTCATGTGATCCGTTGTTATATTGTTGGAAATCTGACATTGACGTATTATAAGTATAGTACAGATTTAATTTATCGATTGCAAATCCAATTAAGAAGCCTAATCTCTTATCTGCACCAATTGTGTATGAAACTCCACTAGTAAACTTATCATCTAAGAATCCAAGCTTAGCATTTAAATCGACATGAGTTGGGACAAGGTTCAATTTTTTAATAATGATAGATGGCTCAATGCTAATGCCAGATTGAGATTTAACCGTGTAACCAAGATTTACTATAAAACCTAAATCTCTGTCATTGTCACCACCATCGTCTAATCTTGAACTGATTAAAGATGGTAAAGCAATCCCGTAAGTAAATTTATCTAAATATTTACCATATGCTCCAAATGAAACATCTAAAAAAGAAGCTCCTTCATTATTTAAACGGTAAATAGGGTCATTAGGATCGAAAATGGTGCCTGTTGTTGTATTAAGCCCATGTTGGATATATTCAGTAGCTATACCAAAACTTATTGAGTTCACTTGGCTACTGACATTATAAGATAAAGACAATTGACCTTTAGATGTTTTAAGTGCTCCAAAGTTATCTTGCAAATACAATATTCCTACACCTAACCTATCTACCAATACACCATCATATCCTAAAGTGATTGTTTTAGGTGCTCCATCAAATGTAGACCACTTGTTTCTATAATTAACTAAGAGCTCTTGTCCTTGATGAAATGCAGTAGCACCAGGATTAATCAATATCGGGTTTATGAATGATTGAGTCGAAATATATCTTTCATCAAAATACCTCTGAGCTTGACTTGTTGCTTGAGTTAAGAAAATACCTAAGAAAAACATAGGTAAGATTATATTAAATATTTTTTTCATTTTCCTATTATTAATAAAACACAAAAGGTTTATTTATAGATTTAATTTATTGGCAAGTCTAGTTTTGTGTAAGGATAGTAACTGTTCCTTTGAAAACTTCTTTTCTATTATCTGTAAACTCTACTTCTAAGACCCACATATAACCACCTTCGATTAATGTTTCTCCAGTTTGATTTACACCTACCCAAGAGTTATCATAGTTGTTTTGAGTAAATACTTGTCTTCCCCATCTATCATAAAGAGTTAATTTTGTTTGCTCTTGCATCACACAATTGATCACAAAAGCATCATTAATTCCATCACCATTTGGAGTGATAATTTTGATTGCTTCATAACAATTTGTTGGATTACAATCAGCTACTCTTAAGTTATTAATAATTGCTTGGCAACCATTATTATCTTCAATTAAAACGGAGTAAGTACCGACTCCAATATTTGTCAAATCTTCCGTCATAGCACCAGTACTCCATTCGTAAGAGAAATTACCTGCTCCGCCACCAGTTGTCAAATCAATAGTACCATCATTGTTGCTACCATTAGCACAATCTATAGTTGTATCAAAAGTAATAGGCGTTGGTTGACTAACAATAACAGGGTTGTCAGTAATTTGACCTTTTGAGCCTGTTACTCTTAAAGTATAACTACCAGCTTTTAATCCTGGTATAGTAAAGGTCGTAGCTGTAGTAACATTAATAGTCTTAATGACAGTTGTACCTTGAAGGATATCTACTTTAAAAGGAGCAGCACCACTAGCAATAATTGCAGATACTGAACCATCTTGTAACCCACTACAAGATACATTGATGGCAGAAACAGAATTAACTACTGGTTTTTCAGGATCTGACTCGTCTTTAACAATGAAAGTAGCAGAAGTCACACATCCCTTCGCATCAGTCAGAGTTCCAATATAAGTACCTGGGGCTAAGCCTGTAGGGTTAAATTGATTATCAGCTATTCCTCCAGTCCATTTAATTGTGTAAGGCATTGTACCACCTTTTGAAGTGGTAGTTATTGTTCCATCAGTACCCGTTGAAGGAGTAGGAACACCTTCTAAACTTAATGCTTCTGCTGGACCAGTTATTACTATATCTTTTGTCCAAGTTAGTACTGGGCTAGATGCATCAGAGACTGTAACACTATATGTGCCAACAGCTAAACCAGTCAAAGTAGAAGGCGTAACTGTATATCCATTAGCGCCGGGACAACCACCTGAAATATTTAAAACTATACTACCATTTGACATTCCAAAACAAGAAACACTGGTAACCGTTTCAACAACCACAAGGGGAGTTTTTGAATTAGTAATAGTAAATTCTCTTGATCCAGTGCACATATTACTATCAGTAATCGTAACTGTATACATGCCAGGACCAACACTTGTTAAGTCTTTTGATGTTGTTGAGTTTACATCGTTCCATTTATATGTATAAACGGGTGTACCACCGCTGTCTGTAGATAATACTATGCTACCAGTAGGGTTATCACAACTAACATTAGTTACCATTCCATTTATAGTAATTGCTGTTGGTTGAGTTATTGTTGCAGTAGATGTACACACTACTGTGCCTCCACATACTAAATCTAATTTATATGTTCCAGCACCTACATCTATAAGATTACAGTTAGGTGAAGTTAGTGTTCTAAATGGAGTTGTTGCTCCATCCTTATACCATATACATTGGCAAGTTGGCATGGCGTTCAAGATTGAAACTTGAATGCTACCTGTAGTTGCTCCATTACATTTTACATCAGTCTTACCAGTTACAGCACAAGTAGGGGGAATAACCGCACAATTAACAGTAATCATTCCAGAGTTAATTGTATGTTCTATTTCAAAAGGAGATCCTCCTGCATTGACTGTAAACTCTATATCAAAATTTGGTTGATCTACAAAATCTACTAAAGTAGTTCCTCCCGCTGGGCATGGCCCTATACCATCAAAGCAAATTTTAAATATTTCAGTACCATCTGCAACTGTAATTCCAGATGTTGATCCACTCGGAGCATTCCAAGTTAGTCTTAATTTGTTATTAACTATTAGATTAAAATCTGAAGCAGAAAGTCCAGAAATAGCTCCAAAACCTGTCACAGATGAATAGGCAGCAACAGTATTATTCCATGTAAAAGTACCTTGAGCACTTAAAACATTTGTGAAATTTTCTACAGTTATAGACACACAACCATTGTTGCCTTGATTAATTGTAATGTCACTAATATTTAATATTACAGGGTCAGGAATATTATCTACTATCGTTACTTTACCGTTTACAAGTGTAATTGGAGGCTCTGCTCCCGATGCATCTGTAAAACCCCAGTCTGCAGCAAAAGAAGTAAGATCTATTGTTGAATTAGTACCAGCAGCGCCTACAGCATTGAAGCAAACTTCAAAAAAAGTAGTACCGTCAGGTAAAGAAACAGGGTTAGCTGGATCTAAATTTTCCCAAAGGAAATTATACATTCCTGTAGGAGTATTATTTGTATTATCATTAAAACTACCACTAGTTTGATTTTGTATTTTTACAAATGATATTATTGCTGGGTTCCAGCTAAACTTTCCTTGCCCTGCATTAAAGCCATTAAAATTTTTAACTTTTATTGGCACACATACTTCTGTACCAGTTTGAGCCATAGCAGTTCCACAAGTGAAAGTTAGATTATTGTTACCTGATCCACCTCCACAATTTGTACCATTTACATATACTGGAGTAGGTGTGAACGATATACCAATATCATTAAAGTTAGAATCTGTAACTTCAATTGCTAAAGGTGTTCCTGAAACAATAATATTAGTAGAATCACAAGGTACATTGTAAGCATTGAATACAATTGTAAACAGCCTAGTATCATTGGGCAGTGATTGTGGATTACTTTGAAACCAAGAAACCGTGATCTCTCCTGGATCAATATTAGTAGACCCTGGAGGGACTCCAATTGCTCCTACATCAAAGCCAGGTAGAGCGGCAGTGACATTGGTGATTGAACTGTATTGTAATACTGTAGAATCCCAATTTATGGAATACTGCACACCGAATAACTGATTGAAGTCAGATACCGTAACATCTACTGAAATAGTAGAGCCGGGGTCTACTGATCCTCCAGTAAATTCAACAATAAGTTGTGACTTTGCATTAAATGCACAAGTCATAAATAATAACATCAATAAGGTATATTTTCCCATAGTGGAGAAATTACAATTTTTTAAATAAAATGCAAAAATAGACATAAATTTTTTAATCATTTCATTAAACGCTCTAGAAAGCATAAAACCTATAAAATTTAGTCATTAATTAATAATATACAAATAACGAGCCAATCTTCAAAAATGCTATAGTGATTGCAACTTAATTGGAAATGGAAGATACAAAAAAAGGGCAGCCATATTCATATGGCTGCCCTTAAACTTTAAATAAACAACTTACTCTCTTATCAAAATCATTTTTTTAGTTGATGTCATTCCGTCTACTTCAAGCATATAGTATAAGACACCGCTTGCATTTATTTCATTAGCTGAAAGTGTAATTACATTTTCACCTTTTTTGTATTCTTGTGCTGATTTATATACTGTTCTACCAGTTACATCAACAATCTTGAAGATTGCATTACCACCTTTGGCAAGCGTAAACCTTACTGAAGTAGTATTATCGAACGGGTTAGGAGTGTTCTGAAACAGCTCTACACCTACAGTTTTATCTGCGCTTCTTATTACTAGTTCTACATTCATGATTTGCAATGATGCATCATATGCTTCTGCTACTGTTCCTTCAGATGCAATATTTAATTGATCCTTGAGTGAACCAGCATTTACAGCTTTGAATACAATATCAAATAATGTTTGATCCTTATCTAAATGGACTGTATTTGCTTCATTCCAACTTGTACTTACAATACCATTTTCAATATTGTTAAGGCCAATGTTTGCTTCAGTCATTTGAATACCTCTCGCTTCAATTCCTACAAATTCTAAAACCTTAGTATCAAATTGTAATCCTAACTGGAATCCAAATATTTCCTTAGCTTGAGCTGCAGTTACAGGGACTCTGATTACTTCATCTTTACTGAAGTTGATGTCTTTAGTCTCTAATGACAATGTACTTGCAGATCTATTTCCACTCACATTATCTCTTACATTAGCTTTAGCTGTATTATTAACATCACCTACTTTTACCGCCTTAAAGTCATTTGTCATCACTTCTGCACCATTGTACATAAAGTCAATTATTTGATTAAATGGCCAAGGGTGGTTTGGTTCTGGAATAATGTATCCACCATCAACAAATCTCCAAGACTCATTATTAGGAAGTTCTTTATAGATACCTAATATTAATTTTCTTAAAGATACTAAATCAGATGCTGTTACGCTTTGACTATTATTAACATCAGCTGCTATGATCTTGTAAGGACTTGTAAACTTGTCAATCCCTAAGATGTGTCTTTGTATCATTACTAAATCCAATGTTGAAACACCATTCATGTAATCACCTGATTTGTTTGGTGACAACTCATAATTAGTGCCATTTGTCATTCCTGAGAATTGATATTCTCCATTTGCAGATGTTGCACTGATTATTGATTCATGGCTTGTCATGTTTTCCATACTTACAGATACAGCGTCTACTTCTTTGTTGTCTTCTGTAACAATATGTCCGCCTATTCTTGATCCTTCGCAAGATCCATCATTTGATTGGATGTTAATTCTTACAGTACAATAATCTTGGTTACCAGAACCATCTTTTACCCATACTTGTAGCGTATTGATGCCTAAATTATCACAAGAATAAGTCTTCTTAGTAACAATTGATGTTGATGAGAAAGAAAAAGTAATCTCAGTCAAATCTGGTGATCCACCAGGACAGTTATCAAATGAACCCTTGTCAAAATCACTTGCCCAAATGTCGATCATTTTTGTTGAAGGCATCACTACTGTTGTAATTTCACTTAAGCAGTATGGAGTTGGTTTTTTCTTGTCCTTTATTGTAAAGAAGTATTCACATGTTGTTCTATTTCCACATAAATCTTCTACAGTCCAAAGTATTTTATGCTTACCTACAGGGAATGTACCTGAAGCATCTTTCCCAGATCTAATTGGGCCAAAAGTACCGTCTGCATCTTCATCAATTCTATAAGTAAATTTCAATTTACTTGCAGGAGTACAATCATCTGTTGCATCATTTTTCAATTCAATGTAACCATCGCAGTTTTGACCATATCCGTCTGCTGATTTATCAAAACAACTTGTAAACACTGGCTTAACCTTATTATTAAGTTTGATTACTTGTGTTCTTGAAGTAATTCCTCCAGCTGAAGGATTGTTTTGATTGTATTCACACCAGTCAATTATTGTCCATGTTCTTAATATCTTAAAACATGCAGAATCAACTAATGTAAATGTCTGATCAGTATAAGCTGCTGCAATTAAACTACAGTTTTGTTGTGTCCATGTTGGCCTACCGGTAACTGAAGGGTCAGTATCTATATCCATACAACCATTGATTTCTCTATCTCTTACATTGTTCCAATTAATTTGTAATTGACTGAAAGGAAGATTATCAATAATAGTAATTCTTTGTGTACAAGTTTTGTCAGTATTACCGGATAGTTTTGCTCTAAATGTTCTTGTAATTGTACCTACACCGCACTGATTTGGTTCTGAATTGTCAGTATGTGTAATACTAGGTGTACCACAGTTATCTGTTGCAGTAGCATTACCAGTTATTGTAAGATCTTTATAATCTTGAGTACAATTGATTGTGATAGCTGGTGGACAAGTGATTACCATATCGGTTTTATCTTGTACAGTTACATTCACCATACAGTTGTTAGTCAATCCATTAGCATCAGTAACTCTCATTTCTACCATCACTTGCTTTCCAGCATCCTGACAACAGAAGCTAACTTTGTTTCTGAATGTACTATTAGCTGATTCGCAGGTACCAGTTGGATTACCGTTATCATTTATTCTTCTTACATCTAAGGTGACTGCTGTACAGTTATCATGAGACCCATCATCAAAAGACTTAGCAAATATGTATGCAACCCCTTGAGTGTTTGCGTTGTTTGTTAATGTTACTACTGTAAATTGATCACAAACGGCAACAGGAGGAACATTATCAATTACATCTACCTCTGTAAAGCAATACCCTACATTACCACAGGCATCTGTTGAAGTATATTTAACCCAAGTTCTTCCTACAGGTAAGTTTCTAATCTCATACCGTATAAATTTTCCATTATTGTCATTTATTCTTACAACTTCATCATCTATATATACACCGTTTGCTGGAGGAGCACCATTAGCATTTGCTAATAAATATCCTACCGTGTAAGTAGTGCTTGAGCAGTCAAAGATTTGAATTGGATGAGGCACATTCCATGTTCCAGAACAAGAGTAAGGGTTCGCCTGTACGTCTTGGTTATCAGTGGGACATGTTAATATTGGCCCTTGATCATCAACTATTTTAACGATTTGGAAATCTTTTCTCACTGTACCAGTACACCAATCCAAGACCACCCATTGTCTCAACACTTTAAAGCTTGATTCACAAATTGGTAATACTTGGTCTGTAAAAGTTGCATTTAGCTCACAGATTGAATTATTTGGGTAAATAGGCTTACCACTTAATGTCAATGGAACACCAGATTCGTTTGGTTGTGGGTATCCATCTTTATTCTTATCCCATGCAGGGGATATATTATCATTTGGATTGTTATCACAATTGAAGATTGTATCATTAGGAAATACAACATCACCAATACCAATTTTGATATAGTAAATTTTTCTAGTACAAATTTTAGATTTATTACCACTAACATCTGTTGCTTGATACTTAATAGTTCTTACTGCTGTAGTATCACCACTGCAGGCACTATCTTCTACCTCATTAGATAACTCTTTGACTGTTGCAGAACTACAGTTGTCTCTTGCGGTTGGCAAGGCAAAGGTTCTCTCATCATAACAGTCTAACGTAATGTCAGCTGGACAATCGATGTAAGGAGCAAGTTTGTCCTCAACTTTGATTAATCCCCAACATGAATTTAGGCCTAACTTAACCTTAACAGTTAGAGTTTGACCGATGTGGGTACTGTTAACGATTGGACTGGTAGGAATAGGCTGCCCAAAGGCATTTTGTACCTCTACTGTGTAATTACATAAAGCACTTACTCCTTGACCCTCTAGCATCATGTCTGGAGTAATTTCTACCTTACAGTCGTCATCCATGGATACTTGTACATTGTTGTTACAAGCCAAAGGACATTGAGATATAGCATCGTTACTAAATAACATTGCCATCAATAAGAAGCCATAAAAACTACCTCGTAGTATGATGTGACTTAGGTTTTGTGTAAAATTCTCCATTCTCATGAGATAAAAATTTCGGTTTTTAATATTAAACATAATTTTAAATTAGGAACTATTAATATTCAGATTAAGAGTGATAACTTAAGTAAGCAATCTATCCAAAAGGGGGATTTGGGACAGATTAAAATTGTCTATTGCATTAATTCCAATAATCATACCAAGTTTTGTTCCATTGCATATTTTATTAAAGAAATGGTGCTACGAACATTGAGTTTCCTCATAATGTTTTTTTTATGAACTCCCACTGTTTGATCGCTTATATAGAGTTCTTTTCCTATTTCTTTATTATTTTTTGCTTGTGTTACAAGTCTTAGTATTTCTAATTCTCTTTTTGTAAGTCTTTGTCTAACTTGGAATCTATCTTCATATTTTCGTATACTAGATTCTTCTTTTTTACCATCATCACTTGTTTTTGAATTGAATAGTTTTCGTGATGGTGTAAGTTGGAGTCCTGCACCGAGATGGGCTTCTCCATTCATCACTTCTTCTATACAAGTAATAAGTTCTCCAAACGATGATGTTTTTAACAAATACCCATCTGCGCCGGACTTCATTACATCTCTTACTAATTTATAATTATCGTAATTAGTTAGAATAATAACTCTGGCATTTGGATGAATCTTTTTGATTTTAGGTACATGATTAATGATATCTTCATCTTCAATGTCTAGATTGCTTATTACTAATGCGCAATCTGAAGAGTTTTCTTTGATAAAAGCTGGAAGATCTAAATAATGACCGGCGACATTAAAACCTGAAATGTTATGTTGTTCCAGAAGAGATTTTATCCCTTGGACAAGCAATACTTCATTGTCTATAAATACGGTTTGTAGTGTCAGCATTAAATATAATCTGATTTAGATATAGTCAATACTTCAAATTATGTGCCATGATTAGGATTAGCATTAAAATTTCATTAGAAAACTCATAATTGAAAGTTGATTGCATTTTACAATTAGACTTGATTACCTTTACTTTTATATAATATGATAGTTACATTTTTAAAATTAATAGGTAAATACTGTAATAGCAAAGAAGGATCTTTGCCTAGAAAGGCTTTGACTTTTATACTCAGAGACATCGTCAAATATCGAGGAAAAGTAATTAAAAAAAACTTGTCACTATGCTTTAAAAATAAGGATAACGACCAAATAGAACATGACTATTATAGCGTATTGTCTAAACTTATCCTAGAATCAGTTGGGTCCTATAATTTAACTAAGAATGAAATAACGGGTAAGCTAGGAATCTCTCCAGACAGTATTAAGATGATCAACGAATCTGATAAAAGAGTAGTAATTCTTTGCTCGCATATTGGTAATTGGGAGGTTATTATCCCTGCATTGCCCTTATTTATTAATAAAAAGATATATGCAGCCTACAAACCAATAAGTAATAAGAAAACAGATAAATGGTTATTAGAAGTTAGAGGGAGATTTGGATTGATATTAAAACCAATGGAACAAATCGCAAGATCGTTTTATAAGGAACCCCAAGGAGTTTTTATTTTTATAAACGACCAAAGTCCCTCCATTGGATCAAAAGGTAAATGGTTGCCACTATTTAGGACAGATACTCAATGGTATGATGGTGTAACTAAGCTGTCTAAGAGAGGAGACTGTATGTTTTTATTTCAAAAAGTATCTCCTTTAAAAGATGGATATATTATAGAGTATGAAAACTTAAACAAAGAGACATTACTAGAAGAATATGTAAGCAAACTTGAGCAAAACATAGCTAGTTTTCCAGAGCATTGGCTTTGGTCACACAATCGGTGGAAAAATAAAAAATTAGTGGAAGGAATTAACCTTTAATAAACTTAAGAATGTTATAAGCTGATTTGTTGTAGAGCAAAATGTTATAAAGGCCATGTGGCATATTTTCATCTATTGTTAAATAGATTTGATTTTCACCTTTAAGAATACTTTTATTTATCTCTTTGATAACACTACCATTCATAGAAATGATTTGAATAGTAATATCTGAATTCTCATTGGTAAACACATTCAAGTTGATCAAACTGTTCACCAATGTAGGTGAAATGGTAGCGTCTAATTCAACAGGTATTGGCTTTGGACCATTTGGTATTTCATCATGAGACTGAGCCTTAAACACTTCGCTTTGCATAAGCTTAATTGAAGTGTTTCTCATAATTATGTCCCTTAATGTAGTCTTCTTTACATCTCTAATGTCTTCAGATGAAAAACTAGGATCATTTGCATAGTAAAACCTATCCCCATCTCTCAATAATTGAAATTGATTTTTTAGTATTACTTGCATTAATCTTCCCATCATAGCTTCTTCCATATGGACTTCTGCAAGCATTCCAACCCATGGATCTAGATTCGAAATCTCTCCATAAGTTTGTGTTAATAGATCTGATTCATCATGGCTTTTAGTTAATTCATAAAAGCTAGGTATCGTTGGCAAACCAAAATAACTTCTTACAGTATTATAATCTGGTAACCCTCTTTCTCTACCTCTGTTGATGTTAATTGATGCTAAATCCAAAGGTGGTGCTCCATTGCCTCCGAATAAAAAGTTTCTAACATCATCAATTACTTTACAATCTAATTCTTGTTGAACTTGTGTAGCCATACCTTTCACAAAAGGATCAATACCTCCAGATAAAATAACCATATATGGATTGAAAAATGCATCTTTTAAAGTAGTAGAACCTCTATCGATTAAATGTCCATCATTTTTCATTCTTACAATATTGCTATTGATAAGAGTGTGTCCAAATCTAAAAGCTGCAGCTGAGAATTCATTAAAGATTTCAACTTTCAACTTACTATTGTATCCGTTATATGCAGGTATAGATACTCCCATAGCTGGCAACCACTCGTTGTAAGTGATATGTTGAAGGTAAGCTATGTTTTTTCTTCTTGCTGTTTGGTAAATAACTTCATCACTCCAAAAAGGATATAATGAAATTATTTTATCACAAAGTCTATTGTGTTCTCTAACAAATATGGTATGAAAAGCTAAAAGAAGAGGATTTTCGTTTGCTCTTCTGTCTCCAGCTACAAAGTTAAATTTTAAAGTATTTGTAGGATCATCCATTTCTGGTGCTAAATCATCTACTTTTTGACTATTAAATTCTCCATCTTCTGTATTCCAAGGAAGTAAATTGCCATCACTTACTTTAAGTTTTCCTTTCTCAAAAGTTCTTAACCAATTTGCTGTTTCAAGTGTAGAGCCATAAATCGCAGAACCATCTAAATAAGACGTTACTTGATTGTTGTAATTTCTAGGATTAGAAGGGTCAATACCTGTACCTTCAGCTTTTAGTGACCTTAACATTGGGATCACAGAACCTTCAGTAAAAAATTGATCGCCTTGTGGCACAACTATATTATCTAGTGCTTCTGATTGATCATCTGCTACAAAAGTCAAATCATGGTCGATAAATTGACCAAACGCCCAAGTAAAGTCACTTAAACCTATTTCACTATTTAATAAGTTGTTTTGAGCGAATAAGGAATTACTAATAACCCTTGGATTAGGTTTACCATAAGTTTCATCAAGTTTAGGGCTTTCAACATTATCAACGTAGTTAGCTGGAGAAACTCTTTTGAGCAAAGCGTTAGTGGTCCCCCACTCTTGGTTTGAGATATTATTTCCCTGCCCTGTCACAGATCTATTTTCCTGTGCAGAAACATTTTGGAGGGTAAAAAATAATATAAATAAACAGTATAATTGTTTACTCATTGTGATTGACTCTTTATATTCATGGTTGCTCAAATAATCTAAGCAAGTGCAAAAATAACAGTAATAAGCAATTATTGTGCTATTTTTTAGAATTTTTATTAAAAATATTTACACAAATATAGTATATTTATTTAATATGAAGCAAACTGTTAGTATATTATATATTATAATATTATTTAATATGTTGTGCTTGTGATTTATTTATCAATAAGTTGTAAAAGCTTATTTGTGGATTTATAATGTGTAAGTACAATTGTTTAAATGTCTTAATTAGAGATATAAAAGTTTTTATATCAAAATTTACACAAATATAGTTTAAGGAATTATAAAGGTTTTTAACTTTGCACATGGAAACTAACAATACATACAATTCTAAGATAAGAGAGGAGGCATTGACTTTTGAAGATGTTTTACTCGTACCACGATTTTCAGAAACACTTCCAAGGGAAGTAGATATATCCAGTTATATCACTACTGACTTAAAATTAAATGCACCAATTGTATCTGCTGCTATGGACACGGTGACTGAATACAAGTTGGCAATTGCAATTGCTAGACAAGGAGGAATTGGGATTATTCACAAGAATATGTCTATCGAGGCACAGGCAGCTGAGGTCAGAAAGGTAAAGCGGTCAGAAAGTGGGATGATCATAGATCCTGTGATCTTAAAAGCTGATGCTCTAATGTCTGATGCTCTGCATTTGATGAAAACACATAAAATAGGAGGGATACCAATTATAGATGATACCAGTCAATTAATTGGTATTCTAACTAATCGTGATTTGAGATTCGAAACACAAATGGGTAGGCCTGTTCGTGAGATAATGACAAAGACAAATCTAATCACTGCCCCAGAAGGAACAGATTTGTTCATGGCAAAAAATATCCTTCAAAAACACAAAATCGAGAAACTACCTGTTGTTGATAAAAATAATAAGTTAGTAGGCCTTATAACCTATAGAGATATAATGAAGCTGGAAGATTATCCTAATTCAGCTAAAGATAGTCATGGTAGATTGCTCGTAGGCGCAGCAGTAGGTGTTAAAGATGAGACTTTTGATAGAATAGAAGCTCTTGTAAACATGGGAGTGGATGTAATAACTGTCGATACTGCCCATGGGCATAGTATATATGTGCTTAACTTGTTAAAAGAAATTAGAAAGAAATTTCCATATCTCCAATTGATAGGGGGAAATGTGGCTACAGCCGAAGGAGCCAAGGCACTGGCTGATGTAGGAGTCAATGGCGTGAAAGTAGGTGTGGGTCCTGGGAGTATCTGTACAACAAGAATCGTAGCTGGAGTAGGAGTACCGCAACTGAGTGCCATTTTAGGAGCAGCTCATGGATTAAAAGGTACAGGCATCCCAATCATCGGTGATGGTGGGATTAAATACACAGGAGACATTGCCAAAGCATTGGCAGCTGGAGCAAGCACAATAATGGCAGGTTCTTTATTTGCAGGGACAGAAGAAGCCCCTGGTGAGACAATATTATACGAAGGTCGAAAATTTAAAGTATATAGAGGCATGGGGTCATTGGGAGCAATGGAACTAGGATCTAAAGACAGATACTTTCAAGATGTAGAAGATGATATTAAAAAACTAGTACCAGAAGGGATCGAAGGTAGATTACCATTTAAGGGATCTGTCCACGAAGTGATGATCCAATATTTAGGTGGACTTAGGGCTAGTATGGGCTATTGTGGGGCACAAACTATTCCTGATCTTCAGTTGGCAGAATTTGTAAAAATCACGGGGTCTGGTATAGCAGAGAGCCACCCTCATAATATCACAATCACAAAAGAATCTCCAAATTATAGCAGAAGATTCTAGCCACTTTTAATAAAGAAGTCAGTATTATTTCGCACCATTTTTATTTTTAATGTAAAATAATTGAATCAATGTCATTGATACAAAAGTTAGGATCCATCATAGAAAAATTTCATTACCTGGAGGAAAGGTTGTCTGATCCAGAAGTGCAAGCAGATATAAAATTAGCCATTAAGACTAATAAAGAATATAGTGAATTAACACCCATATATAATGCTTATAATACTTATAAAAACATATTAGACAATTTAGAAAATTGTAAATTTATGCTCAAGGATGAAGATCCAGATATTAGAGATATGGCTTATGATGAGCAAGAGCAATACAATGAAGAAAAAGTTAAAATTGAAGAGGAAATAAGGGTCTTACTTATCCCAAAAGACCCAGAAGATGAAAAAGATGTTGTTGTCGAAATTAGGTCAGGAACGGGAGGAGATGAAGCAAGTATATTTGCAGGAGACCTTTTTAGGATGTACAGTAGATACTTTGATGAACAAGGCTGGAAGACAGAAATCATTGACATGAATGAAGGATCTTCTGGTGGATACAACAAGATCGTGTTAGAAGTATTTGGTACTGATGTATATGGAAAACTAAAGTTTGAGTCTGGAGCTCACAGGGTACAAAGAGTACCTGCAACTGAGACAAAAGGAAGAGTGCATACTTCTGCAGCGACAGTAGCCATAATGCCTAAGTATGAAGAGGAAGAGATCAACATCAGAAAAGAAGACCTAAAAACTGATACATTTAGATCGGGAGGAGCTGGTGGACAAAATGTAAATAAGGTAGAAACTGGTGTTCGGTTTACTCACTTACCAACAGGGATAGTGTCAGAATCTACAGAAGCAAGATCTCAATTAAAAAACAGAGAGATAGCCATGCAGAAGCTTTATCAAAGAATACAAGATCAGGCAAAAGACAAAATATATAACGAGCAAAAAGACAAACGTAAGTCACTAGTCGGTTCAGGAGACAGATCAGATAAGATTAGAACCTACAATTTTCCACAAAACAGGATGACGGACCACAGAATCAATCTTACATTATACAGTCTGGACAAGGTTATGGCAGGAGACATAGGGCAAATTATAGAGGCATTGCAAGTAGCAGAGAATGCTAGCAAAATGACTGAAGAAACGGAGGGGTATTAATTAAATTAAATTTGGCAAAATTGAATTGCTGGAATGCCTTTTGGTGACCTATAGGTATTAGTATGAATGTCTTATAATGAATCCTTTTACTTACTCCTCCAAACCCCCTTATTCCCTTTCTGGTCTTCTACTTCAATAAGGATTTTGCCATTCGGCGAGATGAGAGATTTTGGGATATAGAGTGTATTGATGAGTTCTTTGTATTCACATGGTTGCCAGATACCATTGATCCATATGTTAAATTTGAAATCTGCGGCTTTGCCTTTGATGGTGACATCATCTTTGATGCTAAACGTATAAGTATCAGAAGAAGAATTTGGGTATAAAAGTGGTGTAATCTTTGGTGCTATCGTATCCTGATAGATGATATAGTCACCAAAGTCAGTAATGTAAGAAGTGATGGTATCATCTATGATTGTTGATCCTTGGTCTTTGATCTCGTCGTCTTCCAACAATGCTATGATAGAGTAGGGAGTTAGTTGATTAAAGGTGATGGATAGTTTAGCATATTTTAAAATTGGGATGTTAGATTGGCCGATGGAGTAAATATCGGTGCCATTCTCGGACTTGGTTGATATGTTTAGTTTTTCGCTTTTGGCTAATGCATATGCAGGGATTAGCAAAGTAATAGGATTTGATGATAGGAATGACTCTTGATCGTATTTTGCAAGTAAATTGTAAGAACTGCTAATACCTTTATCTGATGAGACTTCTGATCTTTGTACAAAAGTATTTATAACAGTAGTATTACCAGCTATGTCTTTAGCTTCAACCCTAATTTTCCTTGGTTTGGATTGATAGACTTTAATCATACCATCATTTCGGATAGAGTCAATTACAGATAGTTTGTTGCCTGGTAGTCTATAGGTTAGGGCAATAGTGGACTTGTCTTTCGTTTTGGCATTGTAGTCCACAAATGCTTTGATTTGATCCATTTGACCAAAATCCACATGATCCATTTTTTGGTAAAAAGTTAAAGTGTCATCTACATAGACAATTAGCTCATAGATTCCATTTTTATTGTTGGCTCCATTCATTTGGTCATATCCTTCTACGCCAATTCCAATACGCCAAGCTGGGATTTCTATAGTAGCTGGAATATCTTTTTTAGAATACTCTTTTTGATAAGTGATGTCTAAATCTTGACTTAGGCCATAAATGCTAATAGACTCAATCGTTGGAGCAATATTGTCGGGAGGACCAATGCCAAAAAGTATTGGGTTGACTGGTTTTTCTGTATTGGTCTCTCGTATTTCGAAGTGGAGATGAGGACCATAAGACCTTCCAGAGTTACCCATTACACCCAGTTTTGTCCCTTTGGGATAAATGTATTTGCCGGGTTCTGGATATATATCTATTTCATATGATTGAGCCTCTCTTTGCTGAGAATCTATCAATATTTGCAAATCTTCATTAAACGATGAGAGGTGTGCATATACTGTTGTATAACCATTAGGGTGGTCTATATATACAGCTCTTCCATATCCACCTCTTTGGATTTTGATCCGAGATACATAACCTTGATCACTACAAAAGATGTCATCATTTTTATCTTTTGCGCTTGGTTTAATGTCCAATCCAGCATGAAAATGAGTAGACCTAATCTCTCCAAATGATCCTGCTAATACTATATCATGATTCACTGGTGAAATGAACGATGGCTTTTCTGATTGTGCAAATAGAAAAAATGGTATAGAAAATAAGAATAGAAGAAGGCACTTAGATAGTGCGGATGATTGCATCGAACTTTTGTTTGAAAGCCTCAAATTTAGACAATATTTTTTGATCAGAGGATTTAATTATTTCAATTACAACTTTATCTATGGCAGGGATTTTTCTAATGGAATCATTTATATACTCTTTCATCATGATATTGAGCCACATCTTGTCCTGATTTTCTCTTTTGGATTCTAATAAATCATTATGGATCAGATGATCAAACAGTGATTTTATTGATAATTCAATCTCTTTAAATCCGGTACTTTCTAATGAGGAGCAAGACAATACTCTATTGTACTTGATATCATAGGGCGACTGAATAAAAGATAAAGCTTGTCTATAATAAGATAATGATTCTCTTACTAGTTTTTTGTGCTCACCATCGTCTTTGTTTACTACAAAGACGTCTGCCATCTCGATTATACCTCGTTTTATACCTTGGATGGCATCACCGGCACCTATTTGAAGTAAAAGTAATGTGATATCGACCATCTGCGAGGCTAAGTGCTCTGATTGACCAATACCAACGGTTTCTACTAATATGACATCATATCCAGCTAACTCACAGGCTTCTATGGCTTCTCTAGTACCTTTGGCTACACCTCCTAACATTTCGCCAGCTGGGGAAGGCCGGATATATACATTGTCTAGATCAGTAAGATCTTGCATCCTTGTTTTGTCACCCAATATGCTTCCTTTTGTAGGAAGACTACTTGGATCTACAGCCAACACGGCGACTTTGAACCCTTTTGCAGCTAAAAAACTAGCATAAATATTGATAAAGGTACTCTTTCCTACTCCAGGAGGTCCGGTAATACCAATTCTGCGGCTAAATTGATCAGCTTTACTGTTTGATAATATGGATAGAATCTCTAAACCTTTAGATTTTTTTGTTTCTATTTCGCTTTCTAATAAAGTTATGAGTTCACTTAGCACATATTTATTGCCATGATTTATCGCTGAAACAAACTCTTCACTGCTTTTTACGTGTTTTTTCTTAAATGAAAAAGCAGGATTGATACTATCCACAGTTAGTGTTCTTTGGTGCTTACAATATCATCCGAACTAGGCGGTGTCCACTTAATTGTCTCAATAGGCAAATCATTGGCTTGATTGACAGCTTTCATTGATTTGCTCTTATCTTTTATTAATGCATAAGTCATTATCAAACTAGTACCGATGATGATAAACAACAATATTCCAGGATCAAAACCTGGAAAAAATGCTTCTTTAGGAATAGCGTAAAATAACAATACCGTAACCAATCCTCTTGGAGCAATATACAATTGTGGATGTATGTTGTTGCCTATAAATAGCCTCAGTAATATATATCTGATTAAATAGATACTTATCATGATCAACATCGATATCATAGCTACTTCAAAATTAAGCAACGACCCTAATGAAATAGTTAGTCCAAAAATCACAAAGAAAAACGTTCTAACTACAAATGCTGTTTCCATAGTAATGACATGGAGGCCTTCATAGATGGATTTTGCCTTTTCTAGGTGTAAAAATGAAGCTAACCTGCCTTTAAAGAACATCTCCATGTTAGCTATCATCAGTCCAAATATCAAGATAATAATCAATGAAGACAAGTGCATTTTTTTACCCAAAGCATATAATAATAAGAGTACTGATATCAACAAAAACAACTTGACATGACTCTTAATGTGTTGGAACAAGTAAACCAAAATATAACTAGCGATTACTGAGATGACCAAGGTGATTATAATATTAGAAAATAAAGATGTGGGGCTACTAGGTGCTCCTGATTCAAATCCGCCAGCAAGAAAGTAAAACATTAGGATGCCAATTATATCTGAAAATGTACTCTCATAAATGTGAAACTCTTTTTTATCTTTTCTTAAGGTATTTACACTTGGTATTATAATGGCACTTGACAAAATACTAATAGGTGTAGCATATAAAAATGCTTGTTCAAATGTCATATCTGGTAGAAAATACCTAAGGATCAATGCAGCTATATAAGTGGAACCGAGTAGACATAACAATGCTATGGTAAATGCTTTGGCAATAGGCACTAGTTTATCTCTTTCTAACTCTAGTTCTAATGCGGCTTCAAGTACAATCATTATAAGTCCTACTGTACCAATTACTTGTAATATAGGAATAAAATCATAATCTTGAACTCCTGCAGAGTCTAATCCTAGTTTAAGTAAAATTCCCAATACGATAAGCATCAGTACAGATGGTATATTTGTTCTTTTTGAAAGTTCCCCAAAGAGATACGAAAAAATTATAATCAGTGAAGCCCCAATAATGAGGTCGTATGAAGTGAAAGATTCCATATATGTATTTATTCTTTTATTATTGTGAAATTATTTTCTTGTAAATAGGATACCAATTCATTGTGGTGATCTTGGTTTCGAAGATTTACCCTCGCTATGATAATATTGTCATCAATATCTATTATAATATTTTTTTGGCTATCAAGGTATGGGCTACCAATCAGCAGGTCATTTAGTTTTTGTGAATCGCCTTCATTGTTGCCTTCAACCTTTATGGTGTGTAATGTTGATATATGACTACTATCATTCAAAGTAAACCCATTTTTATAGAGGCCTTTATAACTAATAAATTTTAACCCTGTATCCGTATTAACCCAAATGCCCAATGCAGCAAATTCGTCTACCCTTCCTGATAACTTTACTGAGTTAATATTCGTTGATACAATAAGTTTATTGTTCAGTTTAAAGTAAATACCGAGCAAATAATTTCGAATAAAGTCCTTAAAAAACAAATAGTTAATAGTGACAATAATAAGAGCACCTAGTGGATTGTAAATTAAGATTAATACAATAAATAGGAAAC
This sequence comes from Saprospiraceae bacterium, assembly GCA_037968395.1. Lineage (GTDB taxonomy): Bacteria > Bacteroidota > Bacteroidia > Chitinophagales > Saprospiraceae > JADKBO01. The sequence continues at coordinate 22,988 of JBBKVK010000247.1, forward strand.
AAATTAATGGTGTTAAAGTAACTTCAAAATTTTTAATATACTTTTTTTGCCATTTAATGTTTGATTTACTTACCCAATCCCTTGCCAAAAACAATAGGGTTTTGGCTATAAGGTACAAAATGGATAACCATATGGTTATTTTAAAAAGATGATTTAAGTTAAAGTCAATATTCATTGATAAATTTGCTAATGATTAATTAAATGTATCCTTCACATTTTAATTTGTCTGTTACTTGATTTGTGATTGATTCAGCGAGCATAAGTTTATTATTGTAGTTGTTTCTTTCAATAATACCTACACTTATCAACCGTGAGAGTACATCTTTGTACTTAGATAAAAATGATGGCCCAAGTAAACTTCTAAATTGATACTCTGAGGCTTCTCTATGGAGAGCCAGTACTCTTAGTACAATAGAATTTTCTTCATTTAAAAAATCAGGGAGGTCTTCTACATTAAAGAGGTTGAAATTCATATTCCCGTTCTCATTTTCTACTAAGCTTAATGCCCATATCCTCAAAGCATCTCCAACATTTCCCTCGCCTTCATGATAAACTTTTTTTATATATTTTTTAAATTGATCTGGTTGAATTGTGCTGCCATCTTTTGAAACAATAGATTTATGAGTAACTCCATGTCTTATGTCAATAACTTTATAGAAGTTTTCAATTTTTATTTTTTCAAGACTTAAAGTGCTATTAAATGAATTAGAAATGTGTAGACTTTTATCATAATGCTCTAATTGGCATTTGTCGATAGAACCTACTACAAAAAACTTACTGTTAAGTTGATCAACAAATTTTAATAGAGACTTAATATTAGTTGTAAAAAGAATATCAGCACTTTGCCATTGGAGCACATCGTCAATTACAATAATGATTTTGTCTCCAAAATTGTATTTTGATAAAAAGTTTAGGGCCTCCCCTAAATCAAATGTAGGAGTAAATTTTCTCCCATTATATGAAATCGTTTGCTCCGGAAATATTTCTATGTGAGTGATTTTCGTTTGCCCTTCTACAAAAGCATTAATGAAATTCGATTTTCCAGAAAACCTATTGCCTTTTATAAGTAATCCCCCTCTGTATCCATTTATCCAATTTTCAAGAGATTTATTTGCGATTTGAGATGCATCTAATCGAGGCACGTAAAATGATTTTCCAGAAAACGATTTTGTTAAAAAAATACTGTTATATTCGCTGTGAATATTTTGCTCTGCTGACCTCAGATAGTTAATAATTGTTTCAGAGACATTTGGCTCATGTTCATCTAATAATGTATGGATATAAGATGATGCTTTAGTTTTTACAAAGCCTAACCACTTTTTAGAGGTAATTACAATTGGACTTTCCTCAATTGAAGAGTTATTAATTGTTGACCTCCACGTAGGTGCTAAAAATTCAGTTTTATTATTAAAGAAATGATTAGTCTCTAGATTTGAAGTTACCTGATCTTTTATATGCTGACTCAATACTTGTGCCTGAGAATGACTGATATCAAAATCATTTCTTAAAATCGAAATCGTCTTAGAGAAATAAGATGAATTTACTGGACTATCCTTAGTATTTAAAGCTAGTTTTATTCTATTTAATATGTTTTTTGAGGAGGCCTTTATCTTTGTAGATACTTCATCATTTAGCTCCCAAACTTCATATATCTCGGGTAATATTTCTAAGTTTATCCAATCTCTTAATTGTTTTTGGAGCGGTAGCGTATTAATAGACAATATACCTTCTTGAGCAGAAACAGGGATTTTTATAATCTCAGGAAGCTGTTTAACCATTGGTTCTAATAGACTATCTAGATTGTTTGTGAAAGCTGGAATTAAGTGAATTTGAGTGTCAATTTCCTTATAAATTTGATTTAACTCTTCAAGGCTAGTCTCTGTTTTTAAAGACGATTTTTCAAATAAGCTCAATGAACCTGATAATGCTTCAAAGGATTTGGTGTTTTGATTTATACCATTCAAAATAGCTTTACTTATATTATCCAATAACGGTTTGGTTTCAGTAAGTTTTAAATATGATTTGTCAATAACATTAATTTGTTCTATGATTTTTTCATATTGACTTTTAAAAGTATTCCATGGTGATTTTATTTCGGAATAATTTTCTTTTTCAAGATCAGAGTACTCAATGTTAAGCTTTTGTTTTATTGTTGACACAAGTTCATTAGTAGCCGCTTTGATATTAGAAAATAGTTTTTCACAAAAAGTTTGTAACTGCTCTGTTGTAATTTCCTGTTGAAAGAATCTAAGTTTGGCTTTCTCAAATTCAATATGGGTGTTTCTAATTAGCAGAAAATAATTTTTTACATTCAATGGTATGACAAATTCACTGCTTATAGTATTACTTTCAACTTCTAATAAGCTAATTACTTCTTCTAATAACTTTGATGATTTTAAAACAGAAAAGCTATTATTTAGATCATTTTCTAAACCATCTTTTATTTGAGAGATATAAGCATCAAATATCTCTTCATATTTGTTAGATTCTACATTATCTTTTAAGTCCATTTACTAATTTTTAACATTCAAATGTACGGTTTTTGGTTTAATATTATCTCATTTTTATATTGCAGATTATTGATTGATGTACAGGATAGGTAAAAGCCAATAAAAAAAGGCCCACTTTAAATAAAAGTAGACCTTTTTGTTGCTGTTTTAACTTAACTAATTAGTTAATAACTAATTTTTGAGAAGTTTGGTTTAAGCCATTTTGTAGTTTTACAATATAAAACCCAGCAGGCAAAGCAGTAGTATTAATCGTATGAATGTTTCCATTTGGACTGACTTTCATATTTGAATTATGTACTGTTTTTCCTTCTAGAGTACTAATCGTTACAGTGGCTATTTCATTTATTGATGAAATGGCTTTAATCGTAACATAGTTTCCCGCAGGGTTAGGAGATAATGTCACTCCAAAATGATTATAATGCTCTTCTTTTGATGAACTTTTAACATCAGAGTTTACAATAGTTTCTAGAGGTAATGTACAAGTACCGTGATTATTAGTAGACTCAGTAATACAAGCTTTAGATTTGTATGTTAATAAATCAACTAACTCTACATCATCTACAAACCATCCTCCAAAAGTTGCATCTCCAGATGTGACTAACTCTTCTGAGCCATATCTAAATCTAACCTTTATGTCTTTTCCTAAAAACTCAGATAAATCTAAGTAAGAATCCACAAAATTGCCATTGCTACTTCCTGTGTAACCTCCAAGAGAGGGGATAGCTAAAGTACTATAGTCAATTATTGAATTATATCCATTTCTAATAAAATCATCAGATGAAGTAAATCTCCATGTCAATCCTCCATCAGTTGAAACTTGTACAAAACCACCATCAATACCACTTTGTGTCAAATATCTATGCCAAAACTTAAGAGCTGGCTTATCTCCTGATACTGATAATGTAGGTGAAATTAAAGAATGATCGTTGTTAGCTGCTTCTTCAGCAATATGGAAAGAAGTTTCTTCTGAGTGATAAGCATCAAAATTTACGGTCCAAGTGGTAAATCCTTCTTCTTGAATTACATCCCAATTTTCTCCTCCATCTTCAAAATCAAAGAAATTAAGGCTTGCGGATTTCTTATCTGGTGAAGTCTTTACTTTATATGAGAGGCTAATCTCATCTTCAAAATCCATGTCTCCTAAATCGAAAGAAACAATATTACCATTAACCGTACCTGGAATAGAAGCACTACTAGCTATGAAAGTAGCTCCATCAGGTAACTCATCAGTAATCACTACATTAGTTAATGTTAGGGGAACATGATTAGTGGCTCTTAAAATTACAGTAATATCATCGCCTGCGTCAATAAATCCAGTAGCAGATTTTCTTAATTTAAGAGATTCAATACAAGTCGGTCTTGGTTCAAAATCTTCAGTACCATCTGAAGTATCATCTGGATCTCCACCTTCTGCGTAGAATCCAAGTCCTCTTCTTGCAAATACTTCCCAAATCATACAATTATTTACTCCATCAAATAAGATTGCATCAGCGGCAATGATTGCATCTCTTCCTGCTATAAAACCTCCATTACATTCAAATAATTTAAGTCCTTCAGTAACCAATTGCATTGATTTGGAATTACCTGATTCTGCATTTGCCCAATCAGCATCCCAACCATACAAGTCTATGAAAGCCCAATGTAAATCCCACAACATATCTGTCCAGATTTCTCCAACATTGTGTACCTCACCAGATAACTTTAAGTCATCATAAGTCTGAGGATTTATATTCATATCAGTGGAATATGGAAACCTTCTAATGCCTCTTCCTTCGACAGGTTCACCTACGGCATACGTTCCAACTCCACGTGGATCAGCTCCTGTATCTCCATCTTCTACTGTAAGTACTAAAGTAAAAAAATCTGACCATCCTTCGCCCATTTGTTCTGCAGCCCCTAAGCACCCAGATGCACCTGGACCACCTACTAATCTATTTGATATTCCATGACCAAATTCGTGAGCAATTATACCATTATCGTAGGTTCCATCATTATATTCAGGACCACTATTTTCTCTTTCATGCATAGTAACTACTACATCTACATTATTAGAAAGAGCTAATTTGATTTTATCACAATCGCTTTTCTTAAATGATACAGTAGGGATAGTTATGAGTTCAGCATTTGTTGATCCTGTCATACCAAAAGTCGCTTCTCCATCCCCTCCATTAACTCCTACAATAGCACAAATGATAACACCAATAGCTCCCTTTGTTTGGGCATTGTAGGACTTTTCACTAAAAAAGCATAGACCTCTGTCTATTAAAGCGATCTTACCTGTTAAATCATTTTCTAACTCTTTACATCCAGTTGTAGGATTTGATAAACTGCCATCATTTACTAATTCTACTCTTCCTGTTACCGCAGCTTCAGTAGAAGCAGGAACAGGAACTCCAAAATCAGCTGTTCCATATTCATAAAAACCAACTAAATCACTTGGTTCGTCTACAGATACTGCACCTGATGCTGCCTCCCAAAGGAACATTTGCATAGCACCGTTATTCCCGTCTGGTGGTGTAGAAAAATTAGCATTATTAAGTGTAGGTGTAGCTAACTCAAATCCATCAAAAGCTTGAGCCAATACATGGTCTCCCCCTGATCCCTCTCCTGTATAGTTTCTAAATTGAAAATTTCCTCCAGCTTCGTCAAATCCCCAAGAATAAGAAATATCATGTAACATGTTAACTACATAAAATAGGTTTGTCATTGCCGCTCCCGGGCTTTCAGTTGGATTAAGATCAGTACTGTGTGCAAAATCAAAAACCAATTCAGCTCCTCCATCTGGTTCTGGTGTATTTTCATCAGGAGAATTATCACCATCTTTATCAGAAAATGAATGTACGTTATTACCTCTAGTTATGGTAGTTTCTGGTCCATCAACCCCATTAAGGTCATGCCATCCATATGGAGATGCAGATGCGATTGCAGGATTAACCACCAACTGATGATCTATATGATTTGGACTCTCCCCTGGAAAAGGATATACTCTATAAGAAGGTACACCTTGAGCAACGACAGTTTCTGCGGTTTTGGCAGATGCCATTGTCTTAGACAATTTTTCCGCTGTACAATTGTGATGTTTGTCAAATTTACCTTTTTGATGAGTACAATAAACTGTCAAGTTGTTTTTAGAAACAAACTCTCCGGTATTTGCATCCATTCTAATTTCCCAGTAGTCTGCATTTGATTTCATATTTAAAGTAGATTGCCACACTAACGTAGCTTTTCCTCCAACAAAGTCATACATTTGCTCAACAAATATATCGCTATTGGTATAAGATGTTGAAGCATACGTCAAAACACCTTCATTAGATCTTGATAAATTTGTAGGTACTTCAGGTCTAAATACTCCTAAATAGTCTGCTGCTTTAACAACAGCATTTTCTGGAGCCACTTGAGATTTAGTTGAACTAATCTTAGCAGACAGGTCATTAACAAAGTTATTTCCTATATGAACAACTTTACCGCTTTTATCGATAGCCATGTTAAGAATTGCATTTTTTACTTTAACCCCATTGTGTGATTGATTAAGGTAAATGTAAGTAGCACCTGTTTTTGGATTTGTATATTGATAGTTAACTACTACATCTTTAATATCTGCAGTTGTTAGATCAAGTTTTTCTACATTCTGTTCGAGATGGCGCATTGCGACATCTAATTTTGTTTGACTTTGAGCATACAGCCCTGCCATTAAGAATGATAAGAAACATGTAAGTAGAATTCTTTGCCTCATTTTATAGAATTTTGTTTGGTAAATAAATTTTTTTCGAAATTATCTTTTTATAATTGTAAAACAGTAGCGTAAGATATATTAAGATTTTATTTTTATTAGCAAAAGATTAAAAAAATGAAGTTTACAAGACATAAATATTAAGACTTCTACAATAAATTGTTTCAAACCAAAGCCCAAATTGCCTATAAGCAAATAATAATCTTTCGTTACTTTCAATGACACCAGTCTTCTTTTTATTACTTTTGCGATTCTATTATAAAATTGAAAAGAATATACACACAAATGGATTTTAAGAGTCTAATATCACATTGCAAAGAATACGGATTTATTTACCAATCAAGTGAAATCTATGACGGTTTAAGTGCTGTCTACGATTATGGCCCTATGGGGTCAGAACTTAAAAACAATATTAAACAGTATTGGTGGAAGAGTATGGTCCAAATGCATGACAACATTGTTGGTATAGATTCGGCCATATTTATGCATCCAAATACGTGGAAAGCATCTGGCCATGTAGATGCATTTAATGATCCACTTATAGATAATAAAGATTCTAATAAAAGATATAGAGCTGATCAGTTAATAGAAGGTTATGTTGAAAAAATAGATATTAAGATTAGAAAGGACGTTGATAAAGCTAAAGCCAGATTTGGAGATAGTTTTGATGAGGCACAATTTAGATCTACCAATCAACGAATCATAGACAGGCAAACAGAGATAAATAGTGTAATGGGTAAAATGGCTGGTTTTCTAAAAACAGAAGACATGGCGGGATTAAAAAATCTAATTGAAGAATTAGAAATAGCTTGCCCAGAATCTGGTTCAAGGAATTGGACAGATGTGAGACAATTTAATTTGATGTTTAATACTCAATTAGGCAATATAGCTGGAGAAGAAGGTAAACTGTACTTAAGACCTGAAACTGCACAAGGAATATTTGTCAATTTCTTAAATGTTCAAAAGTCAACGAGACAAAAAGTGCCTTTTGGGATAGCACAAATTGGAAAGGCATTTAGAAATGAAATAGTAGCTAGACAGTTCATCTTTAGAATGAGAGAATTTGAACAAATGGAAATGCAATTTTTTGTAAGACCAGGTGAAGAGATGAATTATTATAAATACTGGAAAGAAGCAAGATTGCAATGGCATAAGGCTATTGGTGTTCCAGCTGACAAGTTAAGGTTCCATGATCATGATAATCTTGCACATTACGCCAATGCTGCTGTAGATATTGAGTTCGAATTTCCATTTGGTTTCAGAGAGTTAGAAGGCATACATTCTAGAACAGATTTTGATTTGACGCAGCATCAAGAGTTGTCCGGTAAAAAACTCCAATACTTTGACCCAGAAATAAATGAAAGTTATGTTCCTTTTGTGGTAGAAACCTCTATTGGATTAGATAGAATGTTTTTAGCTCAAATGTCATTAGCTTTACAAGAGGAAACTGTACCAAATGCTGATGGTGAAGACTCTACTCGTATAGTATTGAAATTGCATCCAGCTTTAGCTCCTATTAAAGTGGCCGTCCTTCCATTACTTAAAAATAAAGAAGAGCTGACATCAGCAGCGAATGCAGTATATGATACCTTAAAAAAGCACTTCAGTTGTCAATATGACGAAAAGGATGCAATCGGTAGAAGGTATAGGAGACAAGATGCCATTGGGACTCCTTATTGCGTAACTATAGATTTTGACACATTAGACGACCAAACAGTTACTTTAAGAGACAGGGATACGTTAGATCAAATAAGAATAAAAATTGATGATCTAGTAGCTACAATTGCACCAAAAGTTGACTTTGGCAACATACTCTAAACCATGGAAGACCATATTGTTACTATTGAAATTAGCATGTACCCATTAGTAAATGAGTATGAACCTCATATTATTTCTTTTTTACAAAATTTAAAAAGTTATGATGGTATTTTGGTTAAAACCAATGCAATGAGTACTTATGTGCAAGGCCCTTTTGAAACAGTATGGAAAGTGCTAGGAGAAACATTCAAAAATAGTTTTAAGTCAGGAATTCCATTGTCTAATGTGATGAAGATTATTCCTCGTAAATTGCCATTAGAAGATTTATGGCTTGAGTTTTGATGGTTACTATAATTAAAACAAGTTTTAATATTTAGGTATTAATGTACTATAGAGTTAAAACAAGATATTTACTATAATGAAGATTACAGAATACTTTAAGCAGGCTAAAAATAAAACACTCATATCTTTTGAAGTGCTTCCACCATTAAAAGGAGGAAGTATGCAAGATATTTTTGAAGCGCTAGACCCATTAATGGAGTTTAAGCCACCGTTTATTGATGTTACATATCACAGAGAAGAGTATATTTATAATAAAAAAGAAAGTGGTTATTACGAAAAGACTTCTATTAGAAAAAGACCAGGTACAGTAGGAATATGTGCATCCATCATGCATAGATATGGTGTGGATGCAGTACCTCATTTGATCTGTGGAGGCTTTACTGTTGAAGAAACAGAAAATGCACTTATTGATTTAAAATTTTTGGGTATAGATAATGTTTTAGCACTAAGAGGTGATGCTCGCCAATTTGAAGATAAATTTATTCCAGAAGAAAATGGGCACAAATATGCTGTTGATTTAGTAGGTCAGATACAGAATATGAATACTGGTCATTACCTAGATTCAAATATAGAGAATGGGTCTAAAACAGAATTTTGCATCGGCATAGCTGGATATCCAGAAAAACACTTTGAGTCGCCAAACCTTGAATTAGACATTATTAGAACTAAAGAGAAAGTAGATGCTGGTGCAGACTATATTGTAACTCAAATGTTTTTTGATAATAAAAAATTCTTTGAATATGTAGATGCATGTAGAGCAAGTGGAATTAATGTCCCAATAGTACCAGGTCTGAAACCATTGACTAAAAAATATCAACTAAATTCTATACCAAGGAAGTTTTTTATCAATATGCCTGAAGGATTGGTAAAAGAAATGATGAAAACAGATGTTAAAAATTACGAAGATGTAGGTGTGGAGTGGTGCATTGCTCAAAGTAAGGAGCTAAAAGCTTCAGGAGTTCCATGTATACATTATTATACTATGGGCGATTCTGTTACAACAAAACGAATCGTTGGAGAATTGTAAAATAATTATTTAAAAGAATCAATTATTAAACATTAACCAAACACCTCGTATAGCAGATCCTCTATCTTATTAATAATACGAATTTCTATGTTGAAATCCTCTTGTTTGATGGATTTGGCATTCACTTTTGAAATATAGATTGTATCAAAGCCTAGCCTTTGTGCTTCTGAAATTCTCTGATCAATACGACTGACGCCTCTTAGTTCTCCTGATAAGCCAACTTCTGAGGCAAAACTTACATTTTTGCCGATAGCTATATCTTGAAGTGATGAGATCAAAGCCGCTACTATTGCAAGATCAATAGCTGGATCTGATACTTTTATACCACCAACAATGTTTAGAAATACATCTTTTGCACCAAAAGGAAGTCCACATCTTTTTTCTAATACGGCCAATAACATTGATAATCTCCTTAAGTCAAAACCTGTAGCAGACCTTTGTGGTGTGCCATAGACAGAATGTGTCACTAATGCTTGAGTTTCTATCAGCAGAGGTCTCATTCCTTCAATAGATGCAGCGATTGCACTGCCACTAAATTCTTCTTCGTTTTGAGAGATAAGTATTTCACTCGGGTTAGGCACCTCTGTTAACCCATCCGAACCCATACTGTATATCCCAATTTCATCAGTAGATCCAAATCTGTTTTTTAATGTCCTCAGTATCCTATAGGCGTAATTTTGATCTCCTTCAAATTGCAGCACTACATCTACTATATGCTCTAATATTTTTGGTCCAGCGATACCACCATCTTTGGTGATATGGCCAATTAATACTATAGGTATATTGGTTTCTTTTGCAAATTTTTGAAATTCTGCAGCCGTCTCTCTTACTTGACTAACACTACCAGCTCCGCTTTCAATGAATGGGCTTGCTACAGTTTGGATAGAATCAATTATGATAAGTGAAGGTTTTTCTTTTTTAGCGGTTGATAATATATCCGTAGTAGAAGTTTCTGTATAAACTTGACAATCTGAAGAATTTGAAGTTATCCTATCTGCCCTCATTTTAATTTGCTCATGGCTTTCTTCCCCAGAAACATATAGGACTTTATTTGGCCAGTTTAAGGCAATTTGTAACATTAATGTTGACTTACCAATACCAGGTTGACCTCCAATAAGTATCAATGAACCACCAACGATACCTCCCCCAAGGACTCTGTTGAGCTCACCATTACCAGTGTTTTGTCTAATGGTCTCCCCAGATTGAATCTCATGAATGAATTTTGGGAGACTTTTCAGGTTGTCTCCTTTCCAAGATTTAACTTTTTCTTCTGCTACTGTTGGTTTTGTTACAAGTTCTTCTACCAATGAATTCCATTCACCACATGCGTAACATTTGCCTTCCCATTTGGGAGATTCATTACCGCAATTGGTACAAAAAAATGCCTTCTTTATTTTTGCCAAACTATTTCTTTTTACCAAAGGCTCTTTCCATGATATCCAATTGCTGTTGGTCATGGATCTTTTTAAATCCTGTTGATGGTGAAGCACTTGCGGGCCTTGAGACTACATCTATATCGTCCTTTCTAAACATATTGAGTATGAATGACCAAGCACCATTATTTGCTGACTCTTCTTGCACCCACAATGTTACTGCTTTAGAATGTGCTTTCATGATTCCCCTAACTTCTTCTTCAGGAAAAGGGTACAGTTGCTCTATTCTTACAATGGCTGTATCTTTTATTTTATGTTCAATTCTATATTCTAATAAGTCGTAGTACACTTTACCAGAGCAAAATAATAATCTTTTAGCTTTAGCTTTTGTTATTTCGCTATCACCAATGACAGGTTTAAACTCTGTACCAGTATGGAAATCACTAATAGGGCTTACACACAATGGATGTCTCAATAGAGATTTAGGAGACATATGTACCAAAGGTTTTCTATATGGCATTGCTAACTGTCTACGCAATAAATGGAAGAAGTTTGCTGGAGAAGTTACATTGGCTACGATCAAATTAAATCCAGCACAAAGTTGTAAAAACCTTTCGAGTCTTGCACTAGAATGCTCTGGCCCTTGACCTTCCATACCATGTGGTAATAACATTACTAGGCCATTCATTCTTTGCCATTTGCTTTCACCAGCAGCAATAAATTGGTCCACGATTGTTTGTGCTCCATTGTAAAAGTCACCAAACTGTGCTTCCCATATTACCAATGATTCTGGAGAGGCCATACCGTACCCATATTCAAATCCTAATACTGCAAACTCTGAAAGCAATGAATTGTAAATCATCAATTTATTGTCATTAGAAGTTAGGCCATTAAGTCTGTTATATTGAGCATTGGTATCTTTATCAAAAAACACGGCATGTCTATGAGAAAATGTACCTCTTTTTACATCCTGTCCGCTCATCCTTACATTCGTACCATCTAAAAGGATAGATCCATAAGCTAACAATTCTGCAAATCCCCAATCTAAAACACCGTCATCAAGTAGTTTTTGTTTACCTTTTTGTAATCTAGCTACTTTTGACATAGGCTTAAAGTCTTTTGGAGTAGACATTAAGTGCTTTATTATTTTATCAGTTTTACTTTTTTCTATTCCAGTCTTGAATTTTCCTTTAAAAATTTCATTTGGTTCTAAAGTACGTGTTAGCTTTTTCCAAGCAATTTCTGGTTCTTGGTATTGATATGGCAAGGCTGCTTCTTTTACCTCATCCAGACGACCTTGTAATTCATTCCAAAAAGAAGTTTCTAGCTCCTCCGCCATTTTTGCATCTACATCTCCTCTTTCAGCTAATTTTTTTACATAAATTTCTCTAGGATCCGGATGATCATTAATGATGTCATACATCTTGGGTTGAGTGAATTTCGGGTCATCTCCTTCATTGTGCCCATGTTTTCGATAACAAACCATATCAATAAACACATCATTGTTAAATTTTTGCCTATATTCTAATGCCAATTCTGATGCAAAAACAACAGCATCAGGATCATCACCATTAACATGAAAAACAGGTGCCTGTACCAATGAAGCTGCTGCAGTACAATACGTAGAAGAACGAGCATCATCAAAATCTGTAGTAAATCCAATTTGGTTGTTGATAACGAAGTGGATAGTACCTCCTGTATAATATCCCTCCAATTGGCTCATTTGTACTGTTTCGTACATAACTCCTTGTCCAACTACAGCTGCATCTCCATGGATTAGTATTGGTAATATCTTATCATAGTCACTTCCATATAGAATGTCTGCTTTCGCTCTAGAATATCCTTCTAATACCGGATTGACAGCCTCTAAATGTGAAGGATTAGGTACCAGTTTAAGGTTTACTGTCTTTCCATCGATGTCTTTTTGGGAGGAGAAACCCAAGTGGTACTTAACATCCCCATCGCCAAAACTAAGGTCTGGAACTGCTGTTCCTTCAAATTCTCTAAATATTTGATCGTATGTCTTGCCAAGAATGTTTGCTAATACATTTAGTCTTCCTCTATGGGCCATCCCAAATGCCACTTCCTCAACTTTATCTTTTGCGGCAGCATTGATAATGGCATCAAGGGCCGCAATGGTCGTTTCTCCACCTTCTAAAGAAAACCTTTTTTGGCCTATATATTTAGTGTGTAGAAATTTTTCAAATACAACTGCACCATTTAGCTTTCTTAGGATTTGTTTCTTTTTATCTAAAGACAAACCAAATGAGCTATCAAGAGCCCTTAGTTCAATCTTGTCTCTTAACCACATCCTTTTATCTCTGTTCTCAATGTGGGCATATTCTACTCCTAAATCTCCACAGTACAATAACCTTAGTCTATCTATAATCTGTTGTAAAGTAGCATTCTTAAGACTAATCTCCTCACCAGCCTGAAATACTCTTTTAAGATCCTCTTCCTTGAGGCCATAATCTGCCAGCTCTAAGTGAGGCATTCTGTTTTTTCTACTTCTAATAGGATTAGTTGTAGATATTAGATGACCTCTAGATCTAAATCCATGAATGATTGACAGAACTCCAAATTCTTTTGTTACTATTTCTGGAGAAGCGTCAGAACCCGGTATTCCTGCATCTTCAATTGAACCAGCTGAAGCAAAGTCAAAGCCTTCGAAAAACAATCGCCACTCTTGATTGATAGACATCGGATCGTTAGTGTAATCCTTATACATTGCCTCAATAAATGACGGATGAGCATTAAATACTTGAGAATAGTCTTTCATGTTTATAGTTCTTAATAATTAGGGTCATTTTAAAATAAATTTAGACCTATCTAAATATTTATAAATTTTACGTAATTGCTTGTGTCTGTTGTATATAATATTTGCAAATATCGTACTACTTTGATATTAAATTGTTTTTTTATCAAATTAATTTTAAATATTTTGATATAAAACAGGGATTCAGATATCTGAGAATGATATAAAAAAGAAAAGCCTCCAAAATATTGAAACTTTGAAGGCCTTTCCTTGAATAAAATTTATTTTATTTCAGTTTAAAACCAGCACTTTGTTGAATTGTTTTATCTCCAACTTCGTTTTTAGTCACAGAAACAATTACTTCCATATTATCAGGGTTAAAGCCCTCTGGAATTGTATAAGAATAGGATTTTTTAACAGAAACGCCACCTACAAGATTTGATCCCAAAATATCGCCGTCAAATGTTGTCATCATATGACGAAGTACATGATTGTGTTCGAAGTCCTCAATTACAACGGATTGATTCTCTTGGGCATCTTCTATTTTACTTTCAGTAACAAAGACAGATATTTTGTAAGAGCCAGTTAAATCGGTCAAGGGTATTATTGTAGTTGTAAAGTCGATCTTTCTTGATGATTGATCATAACTCTTATCAATCAAAACTGTTATCTGGTTGTCTTTTTCTAATTCTTTTTGTACTAAACTTAGCCATATATCTACATTATCCACAGGTATATAAAATTCTCCAGCAAACTTAACTCGATTGAATAATGCAGTTGGTTTACCTAAAAATGGTTTATGAAAATTTTCTAAATCAAAAGCAAACTTGTTTCTAAAATCATACTTAGACTCACCAGGAATAGGCTCTGTTAGCTGCTCTCCATGAATCCCGATGGCATAAACATTCTCTCCAAATAAATCAAGAATTTGTTCAATAGCAGCTGACCCTTTAGGGCAATTAGGGCATTGCACACCTGTAAGATCTTCAATTAGCACTGTTTTAGCTGTCTTAGGAGCTGTAATCTCTGGAATCATTATCATGGTCTCTTCACAAGATGTAAAAAGAAAAATGAATGCAGTAAGAAATAATATATTCTTCATAATTGATTTATTTTAGATTAAAAGTTAGTATTGAATGAAAACCTAACTCCACTAAATGCTGGTTCTAGACGGCAGATACCTCCGCTACATACTATACCTTCTACTTGCTTAACATATCTTAGTTGGAATCTGTTTGAGCCATGAACGTATACAGCTCCAAAAGTAGGGTATATTATTTTATCAAGTTCCCCAGTTAGTGCTGATTTTTTCTTTGGATCTATATTATACATTGCTGATGCTTCAAAAATCCAATTAGGGGCAATGCTGAATTCTGCCAAAGAATATATCCAGCTACCATAGTCTTGGTCCGTATCCATATATTGAAATTCATATCGTAAAGACCTCTTTCTATCAAATTTATACAAGATGTCTAAATATGGTGTAATGGTCTGTACAAGAGGTACGGTAGGCTTTACTTCATATACCTCTTGATTGTAAGTTTGCAACTGCAATCCACCTTTTAGTTTTAGTTTTTTGTTTGCTTTGTATTCAACTTCAGTAAATATTTCTCTATACAATAGGTCTTTATCAAGAGTGGTAATATTAGAAAAGTTGGCTCCAGCACTCAATTTTTTATTTATTCTGTACTTTGCATCAAACTGAAAAGCCTGCTCAGATATTTCTTGAGTTGCCGGATTGTATCTAGCAGTCAATCTATAAGTATTTACTCTAGTCATTGGTGGTATGTAACTTATTAATCCTCTAAGCAATCTGGCACTTGGGTCCATTCTAAAAACAAAATTTTCAGTTCTTTTACCTTCTAATGTTAAGCCTAATTTACCAATAGTATAACTTAAACTAGAGTATAAGACTGTTCCAGGTTTGTTTTCAAGTTTTCCTTGGACAGGTACTCCAGAAAAGGTTTGCAGTTCTGCCATTGGGTTAAAAAAAACATCATTAGTCTTATACGCACCTTCTATATACCAACTAAAGCCTTTATATCCCAGAGTATTATATAGTGAGAATGCATAATTGTTGTACTGTGGTTTAAATCTGTCAGGCTCTAAGTAAGTTTGAAGTGACTGCACTACCTTTTCGATGGCTTCCTCAGATAAAGTTTTATTCATAAATCCTACACCTGGAGCAAGTGTAAGAGGAGATTCTTCTCCAAATGTGAAGTAGGTATCTAAAGCCAAACCCTTTAGGTTACCTCCCCAAAGTTCAAAGGCATTTTTTTGTCTTCCGACTATACCTTTAAGTGATATGTTGTCGGTAAAATTGTATTTCATGGTAGCACCTAACACTGAATTATCAATAAACAAAGGTCTTTGTTCATAAGATCTAAAAATAATACCACTTCCAATTTGATCATAAATGTTTCCTACCTGTAGGGTGAACTTGTCAAACTCTTTAGAAACGAACCATCTTCCAATGCCCTGATCAGTATATGAACTATTTGGATCCCTAAGATTTGAATTATTATACATATCAAACCTTAGGCCGGCCTTAAAACCATTTATTGCGTAACTAAGATTTAACCACGCTTCTCCACCATAAAATTGGTTTTGATATTGAGGTTGGGATAATGCATTAATGGATGAATCTCTTAAAAACACGTTGATGTTCGTTTCGAAATTACCATTGATAACTGCTGTCTCTTGACTAATAAGTATGAATGGTATTAGAAAAAAGGAAAGTGTAGTAATTAGATTTTTTATCATAAGACTCTGTTGATTGTCGTTTGTAGCGTAAAAGTCATAAAAATTTCTTAAAGTTTTACTATCTAGGTCACTTCTAGACACATAAAACGTCTTATTTGCGATAATACTAAAGAAAAGCATTCATACTTTAACCAATTTGGAGAATTCTGAATATTTTTACATTATACACATTATAAAAAAAACTACAA
>JBBKVK010000248.1:0-3665 GCA_037968395.1 Saprospiraceae bacterium
GACCAGTGGATATAAATTGATACTTTAACCCGCATTATTCAATTGGGCTTCGTAAGGAGGGTTGAAAGAGTAATAAAATATGAAGTTTTACTGATTTCAGCATAGCACCGCTATGGTGACTGAAGAAAACTTAGTTTGCGGTATATTTTGCAGCTATTTCAAGCCGCACTAGATTGTCTATTGCATAATGCGGGTTAAATTAATCTCTTCACTTATTAAACTCATCCCTTGTCATTACCAAAGGAAGTCCGATTAACACCATTGCAACAAGATTAATAAGAACAACATTGTGGATTGCTCCATAATACATAGATATCCCACTATCAATTAAAAACCAAGAAACCATTCCTATCCACATGGCTTTGAATGCCCAAGGTTCTTTCTTTTTAAAAGCATTCTCGGAAATCATCACCATTAACAGATGAAAACCTACAATTGTCCCTCCGATGATTCCGAAAAGCCAATTTTTTAATTGTACTACTTCTGGTGTAAAGTCATTGGTATTGAAAAACACCTCTTTTGTATAGGCATTATGTATCTCAAAGAAAAAAGAATTACCCGCAAAAGCAACTAAAAGTCCTACTCCAATGGTCATCAGATTTGCATACGTCAACCATTTTTGCCAAAAATTGAATTTTACTTCACCCTTTTTCATCCTTAATATTTAATACACTATAAAATCAACTTTCTAAGAATATAAGAGCTTCTTAATGCTGAACCAAAACCTTTTGTGTTTCTATCAATCCTTCTTGATTAGAAAATTTAACGATGTAAAGTCCATTTGACAGCAAAGAAGTATTAATTTCTAATTCAGTTTTATTGTCTTCAATTTTGCGAGATAAGACAACATTACCTTTAATGTTCACAAAATCAACTGTAGCTATTCTACTATCTAGATTCCTTAAAAATATAGTATTGTTAGTCGGATTCGGAAAACATAAAGTTTGAAAACTTCTTTGATCATTCACAGTTGATGTACTGATATCGTTAGCATAAGGCCCTACATCAGTTGGAGTTAAAGGTCTAAACCTAACACTTTCCATACTAAAATGGTCGGCTCCTGGATTACTTAGATTGGGTCTTCCCTGCCCTTCTATATCGTCATTAACATCATCAATAATTGACGTACTATTATACAAAGGAGTTTCCTCTGTTGTTTTCCAAACAGAATTGGCATTATCAAATATAATGTAAGGGTTTTCAGTAACAACCATTGTTGCATCAAAGATTGTCGAAGTAGCACCATCTAATATTGTAGCTGAACCATTAGGATACAATAAATTGTTAGACCAAAAAATCTCATTTCCCTGGTCATTACTGACATCAACGATTTCTACCAAGCTATTTTCAGACCCCGTAATTAAGTTATTAGCGATAATGATATCTTTCAAATCTTTCTTATAATTGTCATTATTGTCAAATCCAATTTCTATACCGTGACTATTATTAACCAAGGTATTATAAGCAATAGTTACCCGTTCTGCTCTAAAGTGTTTAGACAAACTAGAGCTCTGCCCATCAATGGCATCCCCAAGTGTTAATGTAATAGGAGCGTCCCACTTGGTTCCATTTAACCCATCCATATAATTGTTAATAATTAGATGATCTGTGCCGTATATACGAATCCCACCGGTATACAAAGTCGATCCTGAAGGAGAAGTCCCAACATCCTTTCCATTACCAAAAAAGTAATTTCCTTCAATTCTATTCCGGTTACCATGTCTTAATGACACCGTCCCGTAACTGCTTCTAAAAGTATTGTGACGTACTATATTATCGCAAGATTTTACCGAAACAATCTCAGGATCTCCATCGCAATTTTCAAATAAATTTTGCTCAACAATTGTAAACCCACTACTCAATGACATCTCACTCCACCCAATCCTAATGGACTCTTGTTCATTGACAGCTCTTGGCCCATTGTTTTTAAAATAGTTATGGTCGATTCTATCGTATTGAGATTGGTAATAGACTTCATCCGATCCAGTATTATCAAATGAGCCATCCACTGTAATATAGTGCCCAGGAGTGGTCTTATTTTGAAAAACATTGTGGTCTACCCTATTATGATGGCTAGGAAACAGAAAAGGATGGGTATTATCATTCCAAATTCCACCAATAAATATCCATTTTATAGATTCAGAAGTTTTTAATTCAAATACGTTTCTAGAAATGCGAATATTATTACTTCCTTCAAGTTTGACTAATGTATCATCTCCTTCCCCATCAAAAACAAATCCCTCTATTGTGACAAAAGCGGACCTCTTCACCACAAAATGCGACTCTCCTTTTAAGACTACTCCGCCAACAGATTCCGCTTTGATAACTATAGGGTTGCTTGCCGTTCCAACAACTTCAAAACTTGATTCAAAGTCATTATAAGTTCCATTTTTTACAATAAAAACACCACCATTAACAGCCGCATTTACTGCATCTTCTAAGTTTCCTGCGTCAGTAAAAGTCTGTCCATTCACCATTGTATTCAAACAAAATAAAATGATTAAAATAGCAATGTTCTTTGATGAAAAATTAGGAAAAATAAATTTGCAAAAGCAGTGTGTCCCTTTCATAGTATGAATTTTATATCAGCTAATATAAGTATTTATTTAGAACCCGTTAAAAATAAGGCATTGTAGTCTTAATTGACTTCTATCTATTTTCAAAAAAAGAGGTAAACTCAGATATGTTTTCAAAATAATTTCATCCAGAATTCATCCTTTCCGTTAATTATTCGTTTAACTAAAAACACGAAACATGAAAAAGGTCATCTTATTATTTACTGTATTTATTACATTAGGATTTCAATGTGAAGAGCCTTGCGAAACCTCTGCTATTAACGAATATGAACTTGATTTAAGTGGATTTCTTCAAAAACAATATAACTTAGGAGATACTATTCATATAAAACGGGACTTTGATGCAATGTTGCCTTTAAAGTCTAAAATTTTATATGATAATACAGGCTTAGTGATGAATTTTAAGATGGTTCTATTAAAAATAAGAGCAGATTTTGGGCCGATAGATAGTGGTTTTACATTCTTTGATCTTATTATTGAAAATGGAAACATAGAAGAGCATACGATAAAAGATGACGTTTCGAGAACATTAACTTTTGGATGCGACAGCTTGGCTTGCAAATTTGATCTCAAATTAACTCCAAAAAATAAAGGAATTTATTGCCTAGGTAGTGTTGGCTTTGGATCTTTTGGGTCGTTCGATTTTTGTCAAGATAATAGACTAGAAATCATACTGTCAACAAGTTCAAATAACTATTCTGATCTTGTAAAGTCACCAAATAATAACTTATGGATTGAAACAGGAAATAACAGACTAACCATTTCAGATCCAGCTTCTAAAAATGACTTTTATTTCTTTGAAGTAAAGTAAAAATGTATAAAAACCTTGAATTTAGTCCTCCTAGCTTAACTACTTTTTGGAATTCTTTATTAATAATTCCAAAAAGTAAAATCATCTACTCCCTTCCATCACAAAATCGGTTCATGCGGATTCTCTCCTCTATCCCATTTTTCAGCAATGCTATCAAAGGGTTCTTCGGCTTTAATATTTGCTTGTACAATTGACTCTTCACTAGTTTCTATGTGCCAAGCAAATATAGTGTTATCTGTTATCCAATCGGTGTTCCAAAGATAATCGCCATATCTTTG
>JBBKVK010000249.1:0-4998 GCA_037968395.1 Saprospiraceae bacterium
AATGAGAAAAGATCACTTTATTAATCAGAAAAATGGAGGTAAGTCTACCAAGATTTACTATTTATTTCCTATTTTGTTACTCTTATTTATACACGAAATAAGAGGACAAGAACCTTGTGGACTTAAACAAGTAATGGAAAGTTTTTATCAAAATTTTCCACCTAACCAATCAGCTAACAATTCTTCAAGCAGCAGTGGAACATGTACTGGAAGTTTTGAGATTCCAGTAGTTTTTCATGTTCTTCACGACAACGGACCTGAAAATGTATCAGAAAATCAGATCAACGATGCTATGCAACAATTAAATAATCAGTTTGCTGGAGGAGAAGGGGGATTTAATACAGGCATAAGTTTTTATATTGCTAATGTTGACCCAGATGGTAATTGTACTGATGGTATAAACAGATTACAGACTAATACACCTGGAATTACAAGTTTAGATTTTGCATCTGATGTTGCAATGAAGAACTTAAGCAGATGGCCTGTTGCGGATTATCTTAATGTCTGGATTGTTAAATACATAGGCAGTGGTGGTATTGGAGGATATGCTTATTTGGCTTCTTCTACACATGATGATGTTGATGGTATTGTAGTGCATAATGAATACCTTGGTACATCTGGCACAGCAGTAGGCAATGAATTAAACACTCTTGCCCACGAAATAGGACATTATTTAAATTTATACCATGTTTGGGGTCCTGACTGGGCACTTGCTGGCACTCACTGTGCTTTAAAATGTGACCTTAGTCTACCTTGTACTGAAAATGGTGATAAAGTATGTGATACTCAACCTTTTGAACATGCTTTGTTGACATCTAATTGTGACCCCTATCCTTCAAATTGCGAAGCTTGTCCGAATTTTCCAGTTGGTCAATATTTTCATGACAAAGATAACTATATGGCTTATGCTCATCCATGTCAAGATAAATTCACAGCTGGTCAATCTGACAGAATGTGTAATGCTATTAATGATTTTAGATCAAGTCTCCCTAAATCAAAAACCATAGGGTGTGATAATGAGTGTGTTACGATTATTAATTCAAATACAACATTCAATTCTGCAATGTCATTTGGAGGTGATTTAATCATTAAATCTGGTGCAACTCTGACCATAGATGCAGCAACTATTCTTTTCGGACAAGAAAAAGCACTCATTGTAGAAAATGGGGGCAAATTAATTCTTAAAAACAACGCTACATTACAGATATGCCCTCAAGCTACTTTTTGGAATGGAATTCTTGTAGAAACAGGAGGCGAACTTGATGCTAATGAAGCCTATATAATTCTCGCAAAAATTGGAGTAAGAGCTAATCAAAACTCGACAATAGCGCTTGATGTAGTAAATATTATAGGTTTGAATAACCAATTTGGGCAAGGAATGTATCTTGACAAGGGGGTTAATGCTATAGCTCTAAACCAACTCAAGATTGAGAATTATGAAAGAGGAATTGACGCTTGGGAAGGAAATGTAATATATGAAGTTACTAATTGCGAAATAGACAATGTGTTTATTGGGATTTTGATGGTAGAAAATACTTTGTTATTATCTGGCACTAGTATCACCTCTTCAAAAACAGGGGTGTATTTGTGGGAGTCAATTGGTAGTATAATTGAAGGAAATGGGATTGGATATTTTGATATTGGTATTCGAGGCTATAAATCTCCTTTTACATCTATTACAAATAATACTGTCGGAGTGCCTTTACAAAGAGGTAAAATTGGTATAAATCTACACAGATGTGGGGCATCTGCTTTAAGTAATAACACTCAGATCGAGGCTACTGAAGTAGGTGTTAGATTATGGCAATCTGATGCTTTAATCAATCTAAATAGCATCAAAGTAGTCGGACAAAATAATCAATATGGTGGAGGTATACAGATTATTAACTCAATCGGTACGCAAATACTTGATAATTATGTAAATGTAACCCAATCAGCCTTTGGTGTTGAGAGTGTTTCTTCATCTGGTACAAGAATTGAAAACAATCAGATGGATCAAGTCTCCTATTTCATATATCCTCGTACGGCGGCCATCAGATCCATGGGTAGTATGGATGAACATATAGAAGATAATACGGTATTTGGGGTAGCTCGAACCACTGGAATCATTGCCCAAAACTCTACATCTAATGTCTATCAATGTAATTTTACAAATAATACCAAAGAAGGAATTGGTATCTATTATAATGCTGAGATGCAAAATATACTAGGCAATGAAATGGATGCCGATATAGACCTAAGTATAAGATCAGAGATAGGGGTGCAGCCACATCACGGTAATCAATTCATAGGGGGAAGTGCTAGGGCTCTAGGGTTATCTAATGATGGTTTAACTAACTCAATGTTCACCGTAAATTCTTTAGATCCTAATAACGCCAACCTTATGCCTACGGATGTTATTCCGTCTAGTGGTTGGTTTTTTAATGAACCCAACCTCAATCCTTTTACTTGTTCGGGTATACAAGGTCCTAGCTGGACACCCTTTAATGGTGGTGATCCTACTGAACTTTGCAAGTATTATAATGCCCTCAAATCTATCAAAATGCTAAATCCTGAGCAGTTTTTGGTAAAGTTGATACATTTATTGAAGTATTCAAGGATACAGCCAAATTTCACGTTACCAATTTGCATTACTGCGGATAGTACGTTCTTAAGTTTATGTGGTATAACCAAACTGGTGGATGTGAGTATATCATTAGCTGCCATTGGGCAAACAAATAATAGCACCACTAATATAGAGCAACTACATGAAAATTATAACGCTCAACTTAATACCTCTGGGAGGGAAAATGCAAAGCAACAGATTAAGTCGGAGATCTTGCTTTTACGACCCGACATTATCCAACAGCATTCATCTGATAGCCTTAAATTAGATAGTATATATAATGAACTAATTCTTATAAACTGTACCGATATATTAATCAAGAAATGGAAAGATATATATAAGATTCATGTAAAATACTTACAACAAGATTCTGTTAATTTACAGGTAAGGTCAGCACTAACGTTATTAAGTCAAGACTGTAGTGATATTTATGGTGACGCCATACATTTGGCTAGATCTATGGCCAATACATATGATCATACTTACTTTGATATGTATGATGGATGTGGTGATGTCGTGGAGCAAAGAGAAAGAAAAGACACAGAGTCAGTTGATATATTTATTTTTCCAAATCCATCTACTGGAATTTTCAATGTAACTATCCCAGATAATTTTAGTGGTATACTAGAAGTCATTGATGTAACGGGGCATCTTGTGATGTCCAGAGAAATCAATGATGGTGGATTAAAAACACTAGACTTGTCAGCTCATACAGGTGTTTTGTTAATACGATTTACAAATTCTGAGGGCTTTGTCTCAATACACAAAGTTCTTGTGATAGATTAATTATAAAAAAACGAAATTGGGGGTGGCAAAGCCCATCCCCTCTTTTTTTATCTAAAAAAGACTCAAATGGTAAAATTTATTCTATTCTATATAACTTTCCTCCCTTTGATATTATTCTCTCAAATAAAAGGAGATTATATGTGGCTAGGCGGTTATCAATACGATGGGACCGAAGGGTATAAAATGAACTTTAATAATAAAAACCCAACACCTGAATTTCAAGGACTAAGATATGGTTTTTCGGGCAACAATACTTCCATCTGTGATGACGAAGGCAATCTACTTTTTTATTTCAATGGGTGTGCAGTCATGAATAGATTGCATCAAGTAATGCCTAATGGCGATAGCATTAATGCAGGAGAATGGTTTGACAAATTTTGGAAAGGAGATTGCAAATATGGATATCCTGGATTTCAGGATGTGCTAATATTAGATGACCCAGGTATGAATAATCGATTTTATCTATTCCACAAATCAAACATATACAATCAAGGACAAAATAGTACACGGCTGCCAAAAGTATCATATTTAGATATGAATTTAAATAATTTTAAAGGTGAGGTGATTTACAAAAATAGAGATTACTATTTCGGAAAGGAAGTAATGTATTCATATTTGACTTCAATTAAACATCAAAATCAAAACGATTGGTGGATTATTCAGCCATTAGTCAATGATTCATCTTTTTTGACTTATTTATTAGATGGCTCGGGTATAGGTGAACCTGTATTTCAAAATACTCATCAATATTTCGATGACTATAGATCAAGTGCAGGAGGTACAGCAAAATTCAGCCCTGATGGCACCAAGTATGCATTATATAATTATGTTGACCAATTACACATATATGATTTTGACAGAGCTACTGGTTTATTATCTAATCATCAAAAGATTGAAATTTTCAATCCTGATTCAATTGACTTGGTTAATAATTATTTTTCAAGTGTAGAGTGGTCCCCCAATAGCAGGTTTGTGTATTGTGCATCATATATCGAGCTCCACCAAGTAGATACATGGGAAGCTGATCCTCAAGATGGTGTAAGGCATATAGCAGACTATGATCGTTCATTAGACCCATTTCCAAACGAATTATTCCTCATGGCACAAGCTCCAGATTGCAAGATATATATGGTATCAAAGAATGGATCTTATTCACTTCACGTTATCAAAAAACCAAATGAACTCGGCACAAATTGTGACTTTGTTCAACATGGTATTAAGCTTCCTAATTCACATAGTGGTACTCTCCCCAACTTCCCAAGATTCAGAGTAGATGAAGGGGATAAATGCGACCCTACCATCACCTCTGTCTTTGGCGATGCCGTCTATTATCGCAGAGATATGTTGGTATATCCCAATCCATCATCGGGCTTATTTACCATCAAGCTCCCAGAAAGCATAGGCAAAGCCAATATGGTAGTAACCAACATAAATGGCCAAATCCTATACCAAAGAGCAATAAATAACACAATCTTAGAAGAAATAGACATTACACATCTACCTGCTGGACGATATAATATTGAGATATACCCAACGGATAGTCGTGAGAGGGTATTTTATGGGGAACAGGTGGTGAAGATATAAAAAAGAAAACTCCTGACAACAAG
>JBBKVK010000250.1:0-2646 GCA_037968395.1 Saprospiraceae bacterium
ATATTAAATTATCCATACCCTTGGGATAAATATGCTCAAATAATTACTAGAGATTATGTGTCAGGAGCTATGGAAAATACTTCCGCTGTTATATTCGGTGAGTTTGTGCAAAAGCATTCTAGAGAATTGATTGATAACGACAATGATTACATTGTAGCTCATGAGATGTTTCACCACTGGTTTGGAGATTTAGTGACCTGTGAAAGTTGGTCAAACCTTACCTTAAACGAAGGGTTTGCCAACTATTCTGAATACTTATGGGCAGAACATAAAAATGGCAGAATGAATGCCGATCACCATAGGCTAAATGAAATGGAAGGGTACATAAGTAGTGGAAATTTCCACCCTCTTATTCATTTTAGATATTCCGACAAAGAAGACATGTTTGATGCCCATTCCTATAACAAAGGTGGAATGGTACTTCATATGTTGAGGGATTATGTAGGGGACGAAGCTTTTTTTGCCTCCTTAAACAAATACTTAGTGGATAATCAATATACGGCTGTAGAAGTGGACGAACTTAGAATGGCATTTGAAGATACTACTGGTGAAGATCTGAATTGGTTTTTTGATCAATGGTATTTGAGAGAAGGGCATCCAATCATTAACGTTAAATACGACTTTTTAGATTCTGAAAATACATTAGAGGTGACTACGTTTCAAGCAGGAAAATTTAATTTCAACATGCCGTTTAACCTTGCGGTTTACGATGGCAATGGTATCCCAACCTACCAAGAGATCTGGATCAAAAATGAAAGAGATACTTTTACC
Organism: Saprospiraceae bacterium; assembly: GCA_037968395.1. Taxonomy (GTDB): domain Bacteria; phylum Bacteroidota; class Bacteroidia; order Chitinophagales; family Saprospiraceae; genus JADKBO01. Next base: position 772 of record JBBKVK010000250.1, read on the forward strand.
TTTAGCAATGTATTAAACCCTTCAACGTATGTGTTTGACGGCAACAATACAGCATTGGCCATAATCACAGAAGAAAATAAAACGGCAAATCAATATGTAAATCAGTTTAAATATAGTCAGTTGTTTTTAGATAAATACACTGCATTTAATAGCATTGCTTTTGAGGATCCTAAAATGATAGAAATAGCTAAGTTGGCATTAAACGAGGAGTATCATTTATTTAAAGAGATGGCTTTGGATTTTTTTATTGAGAATGGAGACTTTACCATCTTAGATATCGATAAGATTGTTACCATGTCAAAATCTGATCCTCATTCTTCAGTAAGATTAAATGCGCTGGCATATTTGGCAGAAATTCCAGATTACGATATGCAGCCTTTACTGGCAGAAGTAATGAAAGCAGAACAGGCTTATCCCGTAATTGAGTTTTGCTTGGCCTACCTTAGTTCTGTAGATTACCCAATGGCTGAATCTTATGCTAATAAGTTAAAAGATGAAAAGACAAGTCTACTAAATGAAGGATTAGCTGTCGTATTTGCTCAATCTGAGGAAGATAAATATCAACCTTGGTTTGACTCAAAGATTACGACTACTAATGTGTTTGAGGCATTGCCATTATACATGGGATACACTACGTATTTGCAAAAATTTGATCAAAGCAAAATAGAAGGCATGATTACCGACCTAAAGTCTGGTGGATTAAACATGGACAACAGTACCTATCAAAGATACTTCCATACCATGATTATCTCTCAGCTAAAGGGGATGTTTGCAAGCAATGAAAATACGAAACTAGCCGACCTTGCCGCAAAAGCCATTACTGAGATAAAAAGTAAGGAGCCAGATGCAATGCTTAAAGGTTGGTATATGCAGATGTAGGATCATTAAATGTCTTAATGAGGGTTTTAATAAGGATTATTGTTATTTTTTTCAATAAACTTATGATTGTGTGATCAATAAACATTATTATTGTTCTATATCTATCCCTATATGAAAGTTTCTAAGTGCCAACTCTATTAAAGTGCAATGCCCAAAAGCTATTAATACATGATTAGATTAGTGCTTTTATCTATTTTAATCCTTTTATATCAGGGTACTCATGCTCAAGATAAGTATGACTTTACCTGGATTTTAGGTAAAAACTATACTAACGATATTTGATGGTGGATAAGGTAATATGCTAACGAAGTTTATATCCAAAAACTAATGTTGTATGATTAAGATTTGAAAATAAAGAAGTTTTTTTAATTCGGATTTAGATGCATTGAAGGCTATCAATTTTTTAACGCTATTAGCATTCTCCTTAACCCATCTAACCAATGATGAGTTTCTAGGTTAAATGTGGTTTTTATTTTATTTTTAGACATAACACTCCACAGTGGTCTTTGAGCTGGCGCATTATACTTAGATGTTGAAATTTTATTTAATTTAATATGTATCCCTTCTAATTTAAAAATGGCTTCGGCAAAATCATACCAAGATATTGCACCTTCGTTAGAGAAATTGAATGTACCGAAGAATTCTTCTTTTTCTTCAGCATTTACAATGGTTGAAGAGATCTCACATAGTGCTCTTGCTAAGTCTCTTGCATACGTAGGAGCACCGATTTGGTCTGCTACAATTGATAATTCATCTTTTGACTTTCCAAGATGAATCATTGTTTTAACAAAATTGTTCCCAAAAGTGGAATACAACCATGAGGTCCTAATTATAATATGTTCATGCAACAACTCCTTGATAACCTCTTCTCCTTGGAATTTAGATTTAGCATATACACTTTTGGGGCTACAAATGTCGGATTCTAGTAATGGCCCTTTTTTTTCAATATCATATACGTAGTCGGATGATATGTGTATTAAAGTAGCTCCACAATTG
>JBBKVK010000251.1:0-2762 GCA_037968395.1 Saprospiraceae bacterium
AATCCCTGGGCTACTCCTCACACACTAAGGCACAGTTTTGCCACACATTTGGTTCAGCAAGGAGTCAACCTTAGATATGTACAGAATTTGTTGGGACACTCCTCTTCGAAAACAACAGAAATTTACACCCACCTGCTGAAAGTAGACAATGATGTAGATTACAATTGAAAAGGGTACCACGATTTCCATCGAAAAGTATACCAGTTATTGTGTGATAAGGTTGAAGAATTCGTGAAGAATTCAGACTTTAAAAACATGATAACTATGTTAGAAAAACAACAAATTATAATCAGCCATTTCCGTCAAGGAATCTCTCAAAGACAAATAGCCAAAGATTTACATATTAGCCGAAAAACGGTAAAGAAGTATATTTTAGAGCACAACAATGAAACAAACCAAGGTAGTGGTGAATTTGGGATTATACAGGCTCCCAAGTATGACACCTCTTCCAGAAGTAAGGTTAAGCTTACCGATATCGTCATTGAATTTATAGAGCGATGTTTGGAGAACAATGATCAAAAAAGATCAAAAGGGTTGTCCAAACAATGTATGGCAAATACAGATATTCATGAAGCACTCACTTCTAAAGGTTATGATATAGGATATACTACTGTGTGTACATATGTGAGGCTGTACCGTCAAAAACAAAAAGCTGTATACATTAGACAGACTTACGATCCTGGAAGCTGCGTAGAATTTGACTGGGGGTATGTAAAGCAAACGATTAGAGGCAAGCAAAAGAATCTAATGTTGGCAATATTTACTCTTGCTTACAGTAATTACAGATGGGCTATGTTATTTTACCGTCAGGATATGGTAAGCTTTCTTCAAGCTCACGTATCATTTTTCAACCATATCAATGGTGTACCTAAACAAGTTGTTTATGACAATATGAAAACAGCTGTATCCAAATGTACCATAAATCAGGCTGACAAGAAACCAACGGATGATTTATTAAAAATAAGCAGCTACTATCAGTTTGACTTTCGTTTTTGCAATGCTGGAAAGGGGAATGAAAAGGGACATGTAGAAAAAAGCGTGGAGTATGTGAGAAGGAAGGCTTTTTGCAATATTGATGAGTTTGACTCTTTGGATCAAGCCAATCTACATTTACAAAATATAGTCACCAATCTTAATGTAAAGTGTGTAAAAAGGAAGAGGATTCCGATCAACGAACAATTTGTTGAAGAGCAAAAACGATTTGCTGAATTACCTCTCACAGATTATGATATTGCAATACTTAGCTCTTGTAAGATTGATAAGTATCATACTGTAAGCATTGATGCCAATCAATATTCTATTCCAGACTCCATCGTTGGACCTACTGTTAATGTAAAGATATTGCCCACACACATCCATATCTATGATTACAAAAATAATTGTGTAGCAATACATCAACGATTACATACTAAGTATGAATGGGTTATCAATATTGATCATTATTGGAATAGCTTGTATATAAAGCCAGGAGCCTTACAACACTCTACTGCAATGTTGCAGGCTCCATCAATATTAAAAGAGGTCTATAGACAATACTACCATGCAATTCCTAGAGTGTTCATCGAACTGATATTGCACTGTAAGCAAAACAATATAACGATAGAGCAACTTGAGGAAGCAACTATTTTATGTAACCAAAAATGCCTTAATACTCCACTTACAGTCGATAAAATAATCCTGCTCATTCAAAGCCTGAAACTTAAGAATAACCCTCCTAAGCCAGATAATTCAAAACAAGACCCTATGTCTGAATCGATCTCACATCATTGTATGAGTTTACTTCAACAGGTACAAGCACAAATTCATTAATCCATAAAAACAGTAATTATGACAAATCAAAATCTACACCAACAAATTGACTATTACTCTCGCCAGCTCAAGCTACCAGCCTTTAGATCTGAATATCAACTCCTAGCTGAAAGAACAGCTAAAAACAATGATTCGTTTGAAAAATACTTGTTGGACCTGATGACAACAGAATATGATCAAAGAATTGTAAGACGAAAAAAACAACGCATTCGAAGAGCACGATTCCCTTATATAAAACAACTTTCAGATCTCATCACAGAAGAACTTCCTGGTGATGCTCAAGATAAACTCAAGTCCTTAACAAGGCTTGACTTTATTAAAAATGGTAATAATGTAATCCTCGCTGGTAATCCAGGTACAGGTAAAACACACATTGCAATAGGTCTGGCAATCCAGGCTTGTCAATTGGATTATTCGGTTTTCTTTACAACTATTCCACGGCTCATCACCCAAATCAACGAGGCTCGATCTGCTAAAACTTTAAGAATGCTTGAGTCTAGATTTGAAAAATATGACTTAGTGGTTTGTGATGAGTTTGGTTATATCTCTTTTGATAAAAATGCTGCTGAAATGCTCTTTACTCATTTAAGTCTCAGAGCTGGTAGAAAAGCTACCGTCATTACTACCAACCTGGGATTTGATAGATGGACAGAAATATTTGGCGACGAAGTGCTCACTGCTGCTATGGTCGACAGACTTACTCACAAAGCTATAATGGTGAATATGAATGGAAAATCATTCAGAGTAAAAGAATCAGAAAATCTTTCTAAATAATTTAGCCAATGCCTCATTTAATAAATTTATTCCTATTATTAACTCGCCGTAACTGGTATACTTTTCAACCGTTACGTGGTACCCTTTTCGATTGTAATCTACATTTTCTGCTTCAATGTTAACTTCCTGGACTAGAAAACTTATTCTATCCTGTTTTATAAATATAAAAGTTTTTAATT
>JBBKVK010000252.1:0-6936 GCA_037968395.1 Saprospiraceae bacterium
AACCGTCTGTACTAGGTGTCATTCCTCTAAACTGATTACTCAAATGGCTGCTACTAGGGATGGATGGCAGGAAATGATCAGATGGATGCAAAAGACCCAAGGGCTAGAGCAATTGGGAGAATTTGAGCCAAAGATACTAGACTATTTATCTGCCCATTATGCCCCAAAAGAAGAATCCAGAAGAGCCAATCTTGATATAGAAGAGATCAAATGGTATGTTTTGGAGTTGGAGTAGCTGTCTTCGGCTCCACTCAGACAGCGAAATGGCTCCGCTCAGACAGCTGCTCCGAAGTCTGAGCGGAGCCAAAGACAGCATCAACAAATGCCTAGACAAATACTTCCCCCAAATTCACCTCAAGTCCTTTAATCACATTAGAAGTGACCGTATCCTCCTCAGTGTAAGTATTGATCCGTTGGTATTTAACATCATGTAATACAAACACCTCTACTAACGTCTCTTGAGGCATGACTATCCAGTATTCTTTGACACCTGACTCTTCATATACGTCATATTTAAGTTGGAGATCTTTCTTTTTGGTATGGGGCGACAATATTTCAATGATTAAGTCTGGAGGTCCAAAGATGGCAGCTTCCTCGATAATACTTGGATCACAAATGACACACAAATCTGGCTGGACGACAGTGTCTGAAGTACCTCTTTTTTTATTGGCAATCGGTAATACTACATCTATTGGAGAGTGGAAGACCAGACAATCCAGACCAATTAAATAAGTAGAAATTATTCTTGTAAGGTTTGTGCTGATTACTTGATGAAAGACAACTGGTGCAGGTGACATTTTAAATACCTTGCCTCTGATGATTTCCACCATCTCATCATAACTGAATTTTAGGTAATCAGCATAGGTAAATGTCTGTGAGTCATAGGCGGATGTTGGTTCTTTTACTATATCTTTTTTCATCTTCGTCAGTGATTATTCAATTCAAAGATACTAGATTTTTACAATATTTTTGAGTTCAATGAGGGATCACATCATTAGACCCAGCTTATAGTTACTTCATGTTTTCTAATCGTTCAATATCTTGGATCAGCAGTTTAATCCTTTCTAATCCATCTTCAAGTTTCTTTCGCTCATTATCGACAACAGCAGCTGGTGCACCGCTTACAAATTTGTCATTGCTCAATTTACCTTGAATGCTTTTGACAAATCCCTGTTGATATACCAAATCCTTTTGCTTTTCTTCTAGTTCTGCCTCAACATCGATTTCAATTTCTAATTTAACAAACAGACTCTCTGCACCTGTAATGAAACCTATTTGTGATTGCCCTTCTTTATCCGCTAATTCAAAACTACTTAATATGGCCATTTTAGTACAAAATTCTTTCATTCCTGACGTATTCATAAATGCTTTGGAATTACTACTAGCTATAATAGTCAGTTCCAACTCATCCCGCATCTTGAGACCATTTTTATTCCTTATATCTCTTACGTTGGTCACGATATCTTGTCCCATGGTTACCATATCAATCAACTTTTGATCGAAATGATCCCCTTTTGGATAAGCTGAAAACATGCAGAATTCACCTTGTTTACGATCTTCTAATTGTTGAAATACTTCTTCCGTCAAAAATGGCATGAATGGATGCAACAATGCCGTAATCTTTGTGAAAATACTCACTGTTTCTTTTAAGATCTCACTCCCAATTGGTGCTTGATAATCAGGCTTTATCATCTCTAGGTACCAAGAGCAAAAATCTCCCCATACAAAATTGTAGATTGACATTAAACCTTCAGACAACTTGTATTCTTTAAAATTATCTTCTAACTCAGCTGCAACTTGATTAAGTCTATTATTTATCCATTCTACTGATAATGCGTCTAACTCTGACATTGGTTGATCTATCAGCTCCCAAGACTTTACTAGACGTAAGGCATTCCAAATCTTATTGCTAAAATTTCTACCCTGCTCAACTAATTTATCATCAAATAGCAAATCTCCTCCTGCTGGTGAACTCAACAACATCCCAAATCTAACACCGTCCGCACCATATTCCGAGATCAAACCTAATGCATCTGGCGAATTCCCCAAAGACTTACTCATCTTTCGACGTTGCTTATCTCTTACCATTCCTGTAAAATAAACATGGTCAAATGGCCTCTTTCCTTCCCATTCGTAGCCTGCCATCACCATTCTAGCTACCCAGAGAAATATAATATCCCAACCTGTCACTAAGACACTGGTTGGATAATAATAATCTAGTTCTTCTCGACTATTAAACCCATCAAATACACTTATAGGCCAGAGCCAACTGGAAAACCAAGTATCCAATACATCTTCGTCTTGTCTTAAGTCGGATATGGTCAAATTATTATTTCCCGTCTTTACTTTTGCCAAGTTTAATGCTTCTTCAGCAGTTTCAGCTACAAAAACGTCTTCACCAATATAGTAAGCGGGAATCCTGTGTCCCCACCACAATTGCCTAGATATACACCAATCTCTGATATTTTCCATCCAGTGACGGTAAACATTCTTCTGATTTTTAGGAAAAAATTCTACTTCATCCGACATTACTGCTTCCAAGGCTGGAGCTGCAATCGACTTCATATCTACATACCATTGTAGCGAAAGTCTTGGCTCTACTACAGCGTTAGTTCGTTCTGATCTACCGACGTTATTTTGGTAGTCCTCCGTATCCATCAAATATCCTGCAGCATCAAGATCTTTTGCAAATTTCTTTCTAACGATAAAACGGTCCTCTCCAACATATACTCCAGCAGCCTCACTCATTGTACCATTATCATTGAATACATCTACAACTTCTAGATTGTGCCTTTCTCCGATATCAAAATCATTCGTATCATGGGCAGGAGTTACTTTTAATGCCCCCGTACCAAACTCTACATCTACATAATCATCAAAAATGATCGGAACCACTCTTCCAATAATTGGCACAATTGCCTTTTTACCTTTCATTTTAGCGTAGCGAGGATCGTTCGGATTTACTGCAATTGCTGTGTCACCAGGTATCGTTTCGGGCCTAGTAGTAGCTATAGTAATAAAATCATTTGTGCCTTCTATCTGATATTTTACTTTGTATAATCTAGAATTTTCATGCCCATAGATTACTTCTTCATTACTTAAAACGGTGAGTGCCTCTGGATCCCAATTGACTATACGCTTTTTGCGGTACAGCTTTCCTTTATTGTATAAATCTACAAATACTTTATTGACAGCATCCGATCGCACTTCATCCATTGTAAAGGCTGTCCGATCCCAATCACAAGAAGCACCTAATTTTTGCAGTTGCTTTAAGATAATCCCACCATACTCTTCTTTCCATTCCCAAGCGTATTCTAGAAATTTCTCTCGTGTCAAATCTGACTTCTTTATGCCTTTTTCTCTAAGCATCTTGACCACTTTAGCTTCAGTGGCAATTGACGCATGATCCGTACCTGGCACCCAACAAGCATTTTTACCTTCTTGTCTTGCTTTTCTAATAAGTACATCTTGGATGGTATTGTTCAACATGTGTCCCATGTGCAATAGTCCGGTCACATTCGGTGGAGGAATGACCACACTATAGGCTTCTCTCTCATCTGGAGTAGAACTAAAACACTTGTGCTTTAACCATTCTCCATACCACTTGTCTTCTATTTCTTCAGGACTATATTTAGTAGATAATTCCATTTACTTAAATTTTAATCTTAATAATTTCATTGTTCCGTCAATGTTTTCAATCACGATTAACAAGTTTTCATAATCGGATTCATCAATTGCTTTTTTAATCGCAGTTTCGCCGTACAAGTGGTTAGCCAATACTGGTGTTGTGTTAGAATGTCCGACAATTAAAGTTTTATGTATATCCAATGATTTATCCAACTCTCCCGCAAGGTCTCTAAACCCTTTAGCTTCATAAGGCAAAGTCACTAAGCCTTTTAAATCAGCTAGTGAATCCACAGTAAACAGTGTCCTAGTAGTCATGGTAGAATAGAGTGCATCAATCTGAGTATTTCTAAAAATATCAGCTAACCTAGTAGCTCTTTCTAATCCTTTTGGTGACAAAGGTGGGTCTCCTTTGACTGTAGTATCTTTCTCCGCATGACGGGTCATGTAATATATTTTATTGACCAGCTTTTCGTTCATATCATAACTCGTCCCATCTTCAAAATTGATGGTATAATGATTGATCTCTTTAACGTATTTACCTTCAACAGATTCTGCAGGTAACTGAGCAGTCTGTTTTTCTTTGCACCCTATTAAGGATAAGAATAGTATTACACTGACCATTACTATAGCTCTCATATTTCCACTTCTATTTGGTTTCTAAAAATATCTTCCATGGTCTCTCTTTGTCTAATTAGATGATGTTTACCATTCAGTACCAATACTTCTGCTGGTCTGTATCTTGAGTTGTAGTTTGAAGACATCATCCAGCAATATGCTCCTGCGTTGTGGAATGCTAGAATGTCTCCTTCACTCACTTCATGCAGTTTTCTATTTACGCCAAAAGTGTCCGTTTCGCAAATATAACCTACGACGGTATAAATTCGCTCCCTTCCCTCCGTTTTAGAAACATTTACAATCTTATGATAGGAGTCGTAAAACATCGGTCTAATCAAATGATTTAACCCTGAATCTATTCCAGCAAATACTGTACTTGTCGTCTGCTTTATTACATTGGTTCTCACTAAAAAGTACCCTGCCTCGCTTACTAAGTACTTTCCTGGTTCGAAGACTAAATCAAGTTCTCGACCATACTCTTTGCAAAATTGTTTGAACCTTTTCGTTATGCTTTTACCTAAGTCCTCAATGTCCGTCTCTACATCTTCGAGTTTATAGGGCACTTTAAATCCACTTCCAAAATCCACATATTCTAAATCCGGAAATTGTAATGCAATATTTAGTAAAATTTCTGCCCCTTGTATAAATACTTCAGAGTCCACTATTTCTGATCCTGTATGCATGTGTAATCCATCTACAACTAAGCCCGTAGCTTTAACAATACGATGGATGTGCGGCACTTGATGCATTGATATTCCAAACTTAGAATCAATGTGACCAGTACTGATTTTGCTATTACCTCCAGCCATAATATGAGGATTAATCCTTACACAGACTGGAAATCCTGGATACATCGTACCAAAATGTTCCAAAATCGAAAGATTATCGATATTGATCCTTACTCCCAAATCTTTAGCAGCAGATAGCTCTTCAATACCCACACAATTTGGAGTATAAGTAATGCTCTGAGGGTCAAATCCTGCTCTTAATCCAAGTCTAACCTCTTGCATTGACACGGTATCAAGTGCTGCACCTAAAGATTTCATATACTTTAGAATGCTGATATTTGTCAGGGCCTTGCAAGCATAGTTGATCTTCAAGTTGGGATAATTAAATGCATTGACTAGGCGGTCATATTGACGTTTAATTACTCCTGCATCATATACATAAAGAGGACATCCATAAGTTTCTGCTAATTCCAAAGGGTCAATACCACCAATGGTATATCGACCGTCAATAATCTCCATTTTGCTTTTCTTTTTGATTTTGACTAGCAAAGATAGATTTTTTATATCTAAGGTCATATCTTTGGATATTAGGATTATCAAACAATAATTAATGAAGGACGAAAAGCCACAATACAAACCTCAAAATCACCGAACAAATATAGAAGATTTAGTATGTCCTAAATGCGGCAATGATGTGCTAAAGGAACAATACAATGATGTAACACAATTGATAAAATGCCTAGAATGTGATAATGTCTTTGCATATCTTGGGGCTGCTAACCAGAATGAAATTTCTACAGAAATTCAACCTACAAATATTGATACAATACCAACCGATCAAAAGTCAACAAATGGTTCACCATATCTTATTGGGTTTGTAGTAATATTGCTTATTATTTTGGTTTTGTGGTATTTGAGAGATAAATCGTGATTACAAGCTATTATTAAACTGTTTGATTAACTTGATCACATCTTTTTTCAGTCTAGTTTCATAAGCATCCATAGAGGCAATCTCGCTCAATAAATTATTGACTATCTTTTGGCTTTCACTATTTCTACCAGTTTCCTTTTTGAATTTTGCATATTCAAGTCGGTGAATATAGTTAGAAAATCTAATGTCCATGTCTTTAAACTCTTGCTCCGCTTCATCAAGATGCCCTATAATGTGAAGTGACCATGCATATGCTATCCGTTCCTCTGAGTTTTTAAATAAGCTATCTCCCTTTAATCTTGGACCATATTTGATGGCTTCATTATGCTCTCCGAGATTATAGTGGCAGACAAGGATTTTTTGAAGTAATGAGGGGTCGTCTTCATATATTCCTTGCAAACTCGATTGATACAATTCTAAAGCCCTCTCGTTATTATCATATTTCAAATGTTCATCAGCTAGTTGGATTCTATTAACAATAGTATCAGAAAATTTTAAACTCTGCTCAAGCTTGTCAATACTATAATTACTAACAAAAACAGTTTTAATGCCTTCGGTCAATACATCTACTTTCCTTCTGCTGTAGAGGTGTACATACAAATAAGCTAGGCTTCCTAAAATAGGAATAAAGAAAATGACAAAATACCAGTAGTATTCAACTTTACTTGTATAAGCATGATAAACACAAAATATTTGCAATAAAAAACCAAAAGAATAGATGTTAAACATAGGGAAATTTCGTTCAATTGCTAAGTAAATAAAGTTTACTGTATTTACCTAGTAATTGAAAGAAGAATTGTAGCAGCATGGCATTTGTTAACCTAACAAATTAGCGTTTTAGATGGCCCTTGAAACAATAGAACAACAAAAGTCGTAAATTAACTTGATCACCATTCAGGTATAAATACCTGTTTTGATGATTTTGCTTGTCCTAAATTAGAGCATATGTTTTAAGTACATATAGCTATTTTCAATTTTTTTCGAATTCAAAGTCAATGTGTACTTTTTAGTATTATGTATATCACAATTAACATT
>JBBKVK010000253.1:0-3887 GCA_037968395.1 Saprospiraceae bacterium
TTTCACTTGATCTTCTCACAGTTACTGCTCTTGAATAAGAGATATATTTTACCAATTACTAAATATATTTTACCAATTACTCATTTTATAATTCAACTAGGTATGAAGTTTATAGCGAATTTAAAGGTCAAAAACAATACATATAATACTAAATTAGACTTGCCTAAGGTCTTTATAGGTTTTGTTTAAACGAAGATTATTTATGACATTAAAAAAAGGGGCTAAATTATAAACTTAGCCCCTTTTGAATGTTTTTTTTAACCTTCTGTCATTCCACTATTATTTTAGTAAGTATAGACCCATCCATAGATTCTATTTTTAAGAAATATAATCCAAAATTTAAACTGTTAACATCAATTTGAAAAAAGGATGTTTTAGGCTCTATTTTCCTTAATATTATACCATTAATATTAAATAGCTCAGCTTTTTCGATAATAAAAGAACTTTGAACAAATAATGTGGTTGTAACAGGTGACGGGTAAACTTTAATAGAGTTAACAGATTCAGAAACACTGCTAATCATAGGAATTTCTAAATCATCTAGACTAAAAGTACAACCGTTTGAATCGGTAATAATTAAGAAATAAATTCCTGCAGGCATACCAGCTAAATCTTCCAAATTACTTACATCATTACTATTGATATCTTTCCAAACATAGCTATATGGACTTACACCTCCAGAAGGCGTTATACTAATTTCTCCATTTGAAGTAGCATCTGAACCATTAATATTATCTACTATGATGCTAATCTCAGCAGGCTGCGTAATCTCAATACCTGATAAGTTAAAACTACACATTGCAGAATCTGTCACTGTTATATCGTAAATACCTGCTGTTAAATTTAATATATCAGTTTGACCCCCTGAGATAATTATGGTTAAATCTCCTATATTATCAGTAATGTCCAGAATAATGCTGCCATTAGTACCATCAAAACAAGACACATCAGTAGTTGTAAACTCTGCACTCAAAGCGCAACTTCCGCTTTGGACAGTAAATTTTTTAGTAATCATACAGCCATTAGTATCCGTAACTGTCACTATATAATTGCTAGGCAAAAGTCCTCCTATTGAATCTGTAATTGCTCCAGTATTCCATAAGTACATATATCCTTCAGTACCTCCACTAACATACAAAGTTATGCTTCCATCGGCCAATCCTTGATTTGACTCATTTGTTACTGTAGATGATAAAGTTAAGTTTTGAGGTTCTAACACTATAAATGAGTCTGACAAGCTACATTGGTTTGCATCTAAAATTTCAACTATATAATTACCAGATGGAACCATGCTAATAATCTCTGAACTGTCACCATTTGACCAATTATAAGTTAAATCACCAGTCCCGCCAGATGCCAAAATTTCAACGTAACCAGAAGAGTCACCATTGCACAACAAATCAAGTACATAAGTACTATCAATTACTAAAGCCGCTGGCTCAGACAGCGCAAACGTATCGACAGCCGAACATAAATTTTCATCGGTAATGATAACAGAGTAGATACCTGCATCTAAGTTTACAATAGAATTTAATGAATCTCCATTTGACCAATTGTATGCATATAGCCCAGATCCACCCACTGGAAAAATCATTAAATTACCAGTTGTGTCTCCAAAACAAAATGGCATATTTAAAATAACACTATCTGTCTTGATTGAATCAGGTTGATTGATTTCGAAAGTGAGAATATTAGAAATACATCCTGATGTATCACTTGCTTGAGCCGTGTATATTCCTGCAACTAAACCTTGTACAGTATCGCCAACTATACCATTTGACCACATGGTCGTATATCCAACCCCATTGGTCAGATTTACAGATGCAAGGCCATCACTGCTGCCATTACAACTAGTATTTATGCTTAAATCAACACTGAGCGTCGCCGCATTTAATGCATTTAGGGTAAAACTTCTCACTTCCTGACAGTTATTATCATCAGTCACAGTCACAATATAAGATCCTGAGGTTACATTAGTTAAAATTGATTGAGTCGATCCATTTGACCATAAATAGTTTCTGTTTCCAACTCCTCCGAGACTCGATACTTCTAATGCACCATCATTTGCTCCCTGACAACTAGCTGGGATTGCCATTACCGAGTCTATTGTTATGGCGGTTGGGGTTCCGATGTTTACAAATGTTGTCTCTTCACAATTATTTGCATCTGATAGTGTCACCGTATAATCTCCAGCTGAAAGATCGTTCCTATCAGAGCCAGTACCCCCGTCAGACCAATCAAATGTATATGCTCCAGTGCCTCCACTAGGAGTTAGAGATGATATACCATCGCTATCTCCAAAGCATGTCACATTTATAGCAAAAACTACATCGATAAATAATGGTGTCGAAGGCTCAAATACTTGATATTGTAGCTCTTTACTACAATTATTATCGTCTGTAATTGTGAGATTATATAATCCAGTAGGAAGTCCAAATTGATCTTTATTAGTGCTCCCATTGTCCCAATTATAAAGAAGTGTCCCTGTCCCACCAGAGGTATTTAAGACAATTGATCCATTTGATCCTCCATAACACGAGACATTGGTTATTACATCTATTACTTCAATTTCATCAGGTTGACCAATCGTAAATGAGATAATTTCCAAGCAATCATTAAAGTCTGTAACTGATACTTGATATATTCCTGTAAAAAGATCAAACCTATTTGCTCCACTGCCTCCGTCTGACCATTCATAGGTATAACTAGGAGTCCCACCAGATGTGTTAATCTGTGCAAAGCCATCTTGACCGCCAAAACAAGTGACATCTTCTTGACCAGCATTGGTAACTATTAATGGAGCAGGGCTGCTAATCGTGATATTACCATTAGCTGTGGTGTTTGTACCATCAGTAACAGTGACAGAATGAGGCCCTCCACTTAATGCAATAGCTTGCATAGTCGTTTCGCCATTATCCCAAGCGTATGAGTATGGCATTTGCCCTCCTGAAGGAATTGCAGTCGCTTGACCATCATTTGTGCCTGAACAAAGCGTCCCTGCATCAGCCGATACTATAAGAGATAATGGAGACCCACCGCCTGGAATGCTTCCAGAAGTGGTTGTAAAAACAGATCTATCTCCGCTATTACTACCAGAACCATTAGCAATTACCGAAGATCCGTAAACAGTAATAATATCTCCGCTGCTTCCTGCTGGTGATGTCCAATCTGTCGTCCATGTTAGAGCATTACTTCCATTAAATAACACTGCGGGGTTGTGCCCTAGATATGTTCTAGACCCTTGTACCCTTAATGCCGAACTTGCAGAATTATTGGTAAAAACACCTGTGTTAGAATTGTTTTGATTAAGTGCTAGTATCTGAAACCCTGCCTTTGAAGCATTCATTGCGGGGTTACTAATCGTAACGGTTAGTTGATATGTAGTACTCGGCATTATTGTGTTTGGAAGTCCAGATATACTTATTTCTCCATCAAGTGACCCTCCATTACCACTATGACAATTACCACAAAATGAATCTCCTGGAGCATTTGTGTTTCCCGAAGGATGCAAGCCACTATTTGATAAAAATACTACTGTGGCTAATACAAATAATATGTAAACCTTCCTCATACACTTTTTCTATTTTAAAATCTTATTATAAAATTGATTTAATTAAAATGTTTAAATCATTTTATAAGCTAATATATTAGACGGGCTCCATTCTTAATTCCCTAATGCATCTATTTGTTTTAGGATTTCAGCTGCTTCGGCTTGCTTTTTATCGCTTTCTTGTCTATTTGAAGTTGAAAGCTCATAGGACTCATTTATTAGCCTATCATACTGCTTTTGAAGTTTTTGTAAAGGCGTCTTTTTCTTAAATATTCCAAACATAGTAGTTTTTTTTTAACTAAATAAATTATACGTAGAATTGTTTCAACAAATAAGG
>JBBKVK010000254.1:0-16974 GCA_037968395.1 Saprospiraceae bacterium
CAATAGAACTATGATTATTTTTACATTTATATAATATGTCAACATAATTGCTATCATGAAACTAAAAACGATACTTCTATTTATTTTTTATTTATGCTTCATTATAAATAGTGTTAAAGCTTATAAAACATATGCACTCATAATTGGTATAGCTGAATATAAAGATGATAAAATCAAAGATCTTCAATACTCGGATGATGATGCACTTGAGTTTTATAAATATTTAATATCCGACGCAGGAGGTAAAGTAGATAGTAATAATATTAAAATTTTACTCAATGAACAGGCCACTGTCGGAAATATTTATGCTGCCAAATCATGGTTAGAATCTAAAGTCCAAAGAGGAGATAAAGCCTATATTTACTTTTCTGGTCATGGAGATGCAGAAAGCAGCCATTATAAACTGGGATTCCTATTAGCATATGATTCTCCTCATAAAAATTACCTTAATAATGCTGTTAGGATACAAGACTTTAACATTATGGCCAATACTCTTTCCTTAGACAAAAAAGCAAATGTTATCTTAATAACCGATGCATGTCGTTCAGGAAGCTTATCGGGTATTGATGATTTTGGAAAAATGGCTTTGGTCCAAGAAGAGTTAATGAAGGCTCAACAAAAAGAAGTGAGATTGTCTTCTTGTAGACCAGAGGAGTTGTCACAAGAGAACAAAGTATGGGGAGGAGGTAGAGGCTTGTTTTCGTATTATTTTATCAATGGAATGAAAGGACTAGCAGACAAGGATAATAATAATGAAGTAACACTCAATGAATTAACCAATTACCTTCAAACAAATATAGAGGATGAGATAGACAAATATCTGTTTGACCCACAAACACCAGTTATTTCAGGCATCAAAACTACACCTTTGTCTGTAACAAGTCCATCTTTAAAAAAAATAACACTTGAATCTCTTAATGCTCAGAGTAGTAAATTAGAGGAAGGGCAAACGAGATCCCTTGATGCTGTAAATGTTTCAAAAAACCAAAGATTTATTCGTTTTCTTGAAAGTCAAAACATAGAAAAAATAATTGACTTTTATTCTTGGGTAAATAAATCAGGAGATGATTTTGTTGATACATTATTCAATCAATATCTTCTTGTCACGGAAGAAAAAGACTATTATGATGAAGAATTGAGTGAAAGAATATATTATATAGACACTACATTAAATTTAACTCCTTTATTAAAAGATTTAAATAGCAATAAAGAAAATCGCAAATTATTTAAAATCGAATTGGCCGCTGCTCTTCATAATTCAATTCAAAACGTAATCAATTTATATTTGGAAGGTGATGAGGCAGAATTGGAAAAAAGAAGGTATTATAATACCTATGCGAATGGATATGGAGAAATCGTACCAATGATTGAAATGGGCATGAAATTAGTGCCTGAAGATGACCCACTCTACAGGATATTTGAAGTTAAAAAATATTATTTTAAAGGGGTTGAGGCACGGCTCCAACTATTGGGAAGCAATCAAAAAGACAGTTTGTTTTCAATTGCTGAAAAGGCTCAAATGAAAGCACTTACTTTGGAACCCCAAGCGGCATATATCCAAAACGAACTGGGCGTAATATCCATGTTTAAAAAAGAATATTTGAAAGCAGAATTGTTTTTTAAAGAAGCAATTAGTTTGTCTGAAAACTGGGCTATTCCTTGGGCTAATCTTTGTTACTTGTATCCATTAATGGAAAATAATAAGGAAGCATTGAAGGCTGGATTAAAGGCAGAAATATTACAGCCAAACCTGCAAATGGCAAAAGTTGGAGTGGGAAGAATGTACCAACTCGATACTAATTATTTGTTAGCGGAAGAATATTATAGAGATGCTATAGCTATTAATGATCAACATTTTTTGCCTTATGAATGGTTAGGTCATGTCTATTTGGATAGGACTGATTATGAAATGGCAGATTCCTTTTTATACGAAGCGGAGTTAAGAAAAAAGGGTCTTAATATGCAAGGAATTGAATATCAAATGTCAATGGCTCTTGCACCTTCCGCTTCAGTAAACCCTGCACCTTGCGAAATTGATACATCACTTTTCTTGAAAGATGACTATATAGCTTTTTATTACTGGGGAAAGACTTTATATGATAGTGGTGATTATATAAATGCTGTAAGAGTGTGGAAGAAAGTAGTGGCGATTGACCCTTACAATCCTTTGGTATTTCATTATATGGGGAAGGCATATTACAATAGGAGTGAGTGGGCAGAAGCAGAATTAATGTTTCGATATGCAAGAGATTATTTTGTGGAGGATTTAGAGGGAACGATTTTGTTAAACATGCCTCCAATAGAATATCCATATGACCATGAATGTTACTTGAAATTTTATTTAAATGATACATATGACGCTGTTAATAATTACTTTTTCTTAGGTAAGGTCTATGAAGAGTTGGGCTATTATGTAAAGGCTGAGGAAGAATATGATTACATAATAAATGACTTCAGTTATTACGATGCAGAATTAGCCTATCTAAGAAAGTGGGCCATCATGGAACGTTTTGAAAGATGGGAAGAAACAGAAGAATCCGTACTTAGTGCTAATGGAATGGAACAAGGATGCGCAAGTTGTGATTTTCCAAACGATGAGCTCAATGCTTTTTATAGGCGAGCTATTGACGCAAACCCTGATGATGGCATTTGGACATATAAACTCGCTTTGTTTTTGTATAATAAAAGATTTGATGAATCCTTAGCGCCATCTTTCGATACCATTTTATATAGTCAAGTATTGGGAAAAGAACTGTTTATTGATTTTTCAAATTATGGTCCAACAAATTTTTCTGGGTTCTTCGATGTAAATCAGGGTGTACCCCCAAATGTAAATCCAAGTGAATTAACAAATGTAGAACAGTGGGCTAAAGTTGTGCCTGGAACGTTAGATACTGTCTTTCAAGCTGGTAGGATTTGGAGTCCAAGAAAGGATGCCATAAAGTATTTTGAACTAGCTTTAAATTATTATTTTGAAGCCAATATCAAAGCAGATATCAATTTTAAAATCGCAGAAACATACTTAGCGGCGGGTTCTCATCAACAAGCTTTTCCTTTCTTTCAGAAGGCAACCCTGATACAACCTTTAAATGATGGCTTTAGGTTTGTAGCGTTAAATACGAGTAAGACAATTTATCGTAATCGTGCCACTTTAGAACATTTAAATTCCTTATTTAATCATTCCGCTCTTAATTATGAAACCACCATGCTATTAGGGGAGTATTCGATTTATAACAAAGACTACAAGAAGGGAGAAGAATTGTTGATGATCAGTAATAACTACTATCCGTATAAGCCAAGAAAAGCTTTAGACCTGTTTGCCAGATTGTATAACATTACAGGACAATATCAAAAGGCGATCAATACGTATGAAGGCTTATTGTATGATGGACCAACCAATTCTAATTTTACCTATTCGATGGCTAAGGCTTATGCTTTAAATGGTGAGATTGAGAAAGCAAAAGAAATACTTTCATCAGCTGTTGATAGTGGATTCAATTATTCCTTTGTGTTGGATGCAGATCCTGTTTGGAAGAATGTTTTTGGACAAAATGGATGGAGAGCATTTTTAATGCTAAAAGTTGCACCACCTGTCTACAGAATTGATTTATCAAGTATTTAATTTGAGGTACTATAAATTAAATTTGATACTTATTCTAAAAGCTAAATAATAGTATAATGACTAAATCCAACCATTTTTGACTTCATATGGACTTTATTGGTGTTTAAATATTAAAATTTTAGTCACAGATTCACTTGAAAAAGTTATTTACTAGTATAACCAATGAATTATTCCTATAATAAATTTGTAATATTGTAAGAATCGACTTGGTTGAAAAAAAGTAGAATAGTTAATGTATAAATATATGAAACTTCTTGGCATAAAATCGTTAGTGTTATCTTGTACATTGGTTCTGTTGTCAATCCCTCTTTTTTCGCAACAAACAAAAGGGTTAAAACCATTGTCGGATCAAGCTAATGAGAAACAAGGTGTAACCAGAGCTGTCATTGTTGGCATAAGTGATTATCAAAACAAGAATATCACAGATCTGCAATATGCACATAAGGATGCTGAAATATTTGCCGAATACTTGGTTAGTAAAGATGGAGGAGGCTTAGACAGTTCGAATGTTACGGTATTGCTTAATGAGAAAGCCACTTCGGGTCAATTTGTATCAGCATTATATGGGTTGATTGAAGAAAGCAAAGAAGGTGATGTTGCCATCATATATTTTTCTGGGCATGGAGACGTAGAAAGTACGACATTGAACCAACCTGGTTTTCTGCTCTGCTGGGATGCACCGGCTAGAGTGTATATGGGCGGAGGAACCTTTGGATTGACCTATTTACAAGAAATCATCTCAACACTTTCCTTACAAAACAAAGCTAAAGTCTTGGTATTTACGGATGCATGTAGGAGTGGTACATTAGCCGGCAGTAAAATTGGAGGCTCTAATGCTACAGCGGCCAATCTTTCGAAACAATATGCTAATGAGGTCAAGATAATGTCATGCCAACCAAATGAATATGCATTGGAAGGGAAAGATTGGGGCGGGGGTAGAGGAGTGTTTTCGTATTACCTTATGGATGGGCTAAAAGGCTTGGCAGACAAAGACAGTAATGGAGAAGTCAACTTATCTGAAATCGGTAGATATTTAGAAGATAATGTCCCTATTGCGGTCGCTCCACATTCTCAAATGCCACTTATCTTGGGAAGTAGAGGAACTGTGATTTCAAAAGTGAATGATATGGCATTAGCCGAACTTCAAAAGAAAAAAGACGAATTAAAATTGAATGTAGCAGGAGATAGGGGATTACAATTAGCATTATATCAGTTTTCAGATACTACAAAATATAATACTTACGTCTCTTTTAATAATGCCGTAAATTCTGGACACCTATTATACCCCAAAGAAGGTTCAGCTTGGGAAATTTTTCAAGAAATTAAATCCTATACAGAATTAGAACCTTATATAGGTTTGATGAAAAGAAATCTTTCAGCCGCACTACAAGATGATGCACAACAAGCAATTAATGATTACTTAGCAGCTGACCCTAAAGAATTAAAAAATAGGTGGAGATTTGATGATAAATACGGTCGTTTTCCTGAAAGCCTTGAGAAAGCAGCATCATTATTAGGACCCAAGCACTTTTTTTATAAAACATTAAAAGCTAGGTCTTATTATTTTGAAGGCTTAAATAGAAGGTTGTCAGGAGAAAAATCATTCGACATTTCTCTATTTGAACAAGCACTTATCTTACAAGATAGTTGTCTTGCGTTAATGCCAGATGCACCTTATGCTTTGAATGAAAAAGGTTATACATATTTTTTACTAGAGAATTATAAAGAATCACTTCCTTATTTTGAAAAGACAATTCATTATACGCCAACTTGGCCGTTAGTATGGTCAAACCTTTGCAATACTTATAAAGAATTGACAGACTATGACCTTGCTTTGAAATCTGGTTTAAAAGCAATTGAATTAGATTCAAACTTTGCCCTTGCAAAGTATAATACTGCGTTGGTATATAACAAAATTGGAAGCCTATCTAAAGCGACTGAAATATTACTAGAAGCAATGAAATTAGATTCAACTGATCACGATATATATGCAGCATTGGGAAATACTGAATATAAAAAACACAATTTGGAGAAGGCTAGATATTATTATAGTAAATCTCTTGAATTTGATCCTTTAAATGAAGCAAATACCTTAAATGTAGGTTGGATTTATCTTGAACAGAAAAAAAATGAATTAGCTAAAAGCTATTTTTTAAAAGCACAAAAACTATACCCAAAATCAAAAAATACACTTGAAGCACTGAATGAGTTTTATTTTACTACGGGTGATTATGAGATGGCCAAAGACCAATTAGAGAATTACTTGAAAGCTTATCCTAAAGATTACTTTTCTTTTTACATGTTATCTTCTGTTAGCGCTGCATTAAATGAAAAAGATAATGCTTTATTGTATTTAGATATTGCCTTTACAAAAGGATTTAAAGATTTTGATAAATTGAAAACTGACTCCAATTTTAAAAACCTTGTTACTACAAAAGAATATATTGATTTGATTTCAAAATACTCTAAAAATTAAGTTGACATAAATAAAGGCGATTGACAATGCCTACTTGAAAATTCTTTTACAAGGGGAAAGTATTACGGATCGAAACACTTTCAAATCAACGTTCTATTCGCTTTTCTTCCTTACTTTACTCTTAGTTATATAAATTAAAAGTAGAATTGGGAGCGTATTTAGAATTCATGCTAAATACGCTCCCAGTAAATTAATTTATTTTATCCCAGCATATTGCTCTTGGGCTAATCGGTGTTGACCCATTCTCAAATAATATGCAGCAAAAGACATTTTAATTAAGTTGTTTTTTGGAAAACTAGAAACCAAACTTTTATACTTTTGGCAAGATTCAAGATACATATTTGCACTTTCTAAAGCAACGGCATCCATAAGCCCCTTTAATGCTTCATTTGAATTGTTGCAATATAGATTTGATGTTTCGCAATTTAACTGTACCATTTCCATATCATCTTTAGTTGCCAAAGTAAATGTAACGGGTACGCTTATTGCCTTCTTTAAGTTAGCAAACACTTGCCAGAAATATGTTTTATCCGTATCAAAGTTTGACATATCGATATCTAAATTGTCAGTTTTGGATATTTCACTAAAAACCATATTCATATCTTCATCAAATACACAGACTAAATATTGATCGACATCGGCTTCTTTGACCCATTTTACGTTATTAGTAGCATGTTTGTAAAGTCCTCCGGGAATTAATGGAGCAATGGTCATATCTTCGATACCCCAACCACCTTTACTTTTAGGATCAGTAACACCCCAACCACCTTTACTTTTAGGGTCGGTAACACCCCATCCGCCTTTACTTTTTGGATCAGTAACACCCCAACCGCCTTTGCTTTTAGGGTCAGTAACACCCCAACCACCTTTGCTCTTTGGTTCAGTAACACCCCAACCACCTTTACTTTTTGGGTCAGTAACACCCCATCCACCTTTGCTTTTAGGATCAGTGACACCCCATCCACCTTTACTCTTAGGGTCAGTAACACCCCAACCACCTTTACTCTTTGGATCACTTATGCCACTTGCCCAGCCATCTCCTGCATGTTTACTGACAAATCCAATATTCCCATTGATTATATTTTGATTAGCAATACCAAAAGATGCTTTTAAAAATTCTCCAAACAAGGGATCAAAATTTAAGGCTGTAGATTTACTTGCTTCTTTTTCATTTTTTTCTAAAATGTGTTTACCTTTTCCTTTAAAAGTTACAAAATTCCCATTCATTAATAGTGTAACACTTTGGTTTTTCTTAAGGCATAATTTTGCGCCATATTCCAAAGTAGTACCAGCTCTCGATTTAATACGTTTTTTAGACGCAGTTTTTGTTTTTATAGTTCGACTTGACTCTATAACAAAGACTGGTTCTAAGATTTGACCTGTTAGTGTGTTAGTACCTATCCAGATAAATAATAGACAAAAAATTAGTAGATTTCTCATTCTCATAATATTATTAATTAAACTAAACTCCTGATTTTGTTTAACTATATTTTTTTAAAAATAAAATCTCTTAGATCCAATATTAATCCATTGTATTACGGTTTGATTATCAATAATAAATATAACTGTATCATAAGAATAAATTTGACCTTGAGTAGTCTCTATTTTTACATTTGGTTTACCGTATTTATCTGTTACCGAGGTAACACTATCGCCTAGTTTGATTCCTTTGTCAGTCATCCCTTCGTAACCAGGTTTTGTCATTAAATAAGCAGTTCGTATTTTCTTTTGATCATTTTGGTTTATAAAAATCCTTACTTTTTCACCTTCTGGATTAAATTGATGAAAAATTAAATTATTATTGATTGAAACCGTTCTATCTTGATTAAATTTTGGTGAGGTTAAAAAACCCTTCACTGTGTAAGATGCCAAAGAGTCCTTACTTATATTATTAGCCCTTAAGCCACTACCTTCACCAATAGGACTATCTAATCTTCTAAGATTTTCATTTGCCAAATCACTACCTGTTGCTTGTGCTTCGGTAAAAAGCTTGCGGGCCTTTTCTTTATCTCCTGTTTTAGCAGCAATTATTCCTTGCAATATTTTAATATCCACCAATGTCTTAGCATAAGCATTAGTCGTGTCTTTTAATGCAATTGGAAGCGCTTCTTCATTTAAATAGAAATTAGCTTTTGTCCAATCCTTTTTTAAAGCATAAGCATTTGCCTTATTTAGATAAGCAGGGGCGTAGTTTGGATCTAAATTAATAGCAGCGTTGAAGTGTTGTATAGCCTGATCCAGAAAGCCGTTAATTTGATCATTAACTGGAATACTTACATCTTTACTGCCAGTGAAATTAACATCAAGTTCTGTTACATATTTAAACTGCAATGAGTCTTCATCAAATAACTCCATGGCATTTAATACTGCAATTGTCCCAACATTATTATATAATTCACGGTTTTGATAAAAATTTAAAATATATTCATAATAAAAATAAGCATGCTCCATATTTCCACTTGCTAATAATAAATTAGCCATTTCAAAAGCATCTACAAATATACTTAGCTTTTTAGCACTTCTTTCTCCTAGTTTAATTCGATCCTGTTTGGATGGGTATCCATCTAAATTGTCCTTAAGCTTATAAGCCTTATACAAATCATTAATAATTAGCCCGCCTTTATCAAACAATCCGTACCCTGCAGTATAAGCTAAAAATCCACCTAGATAATCAGCTTCGGTCTCATTTGCAACACCATCTTGAATTGCTAGTAAATCTCTTCCAATATTTAAATCGGTGTTGTCTCTTGCAAACCCACTCTTCCAGGCATGTTTTTCATAATAATGGGTTAATTCATGAGCTAATAAAAACGCAATGGCTATATCACCATGCTTCTTACACACATCATATGCTTTCTTTTCTAACACAATATCATTTGTGAGGTAATCTATATATGCAACATAACCCTCTTCGTCTTTTAAAAATAATTTAGGAACGGGGTACCTAAAATCTCCTCTAGCATTGACTAATTTATTGTAAATTTTAACAATATGATCATATTCTTCTGTGTGATTGAGATCATCTTCATCGTTTATTATTAAACTATCAGCTTTTACTAAGGGAAGGGTAGCAAAACTTCTATTTTGAGAACTTGCTATTACACATGAAAAGAAAATAATAGCAAATGTTAGAGTTGAAGATTGCCTCATTTTAATTGGTTTTTAATTGTATTTAAAACATGAAAGTACAAAAATTATAAATTTTCCAAATACTTTAAAGGTTTTAAATCAAGGTTGCATGCTAGTTAATTTGTCAAATTAATGTCACAATATAGTTAATTAAAACTTCATTTACAAAAATAAATGCGGTAATAAAACTGAGTACGGACCATTTAAAAATCATTTATAAAGGAAATTTTAATATTCAAGATTGCAATAGCTAGATCTTTAAAAGCCTATTAGTCCAAGTACTTTTAATTATTAGGTAATTACATTCATGTGAAATCGGTTATTCCTTCAATCTAGCACTAAAGGAAAATAAAGAATCTATATTTATTTAATTTGAATAATTTAGGTCTAGAGATTTTTAATTTCTTCCAATGCACCTTCAGGTAGTTCTACCACAACTTCATTTCTACGAATAAATACTTCAAATGGAGGGTTGTAACCAAAGAAATAAAAGTTGTTCGTAAATGGGATGCCATTAGCTGATAATGCATTTATTAATTTTTGTTTATTAATCTTTATTTTTTCATCATTAGACCATCCTCCAAATGTTATGGCAGCCATTGTTTTTGAAGGTTCTTCACGAAATTTTATGTTTGCTTGATTTGGCTCTGGCAAGCTACTTTTACTGTACTTTTTAGGAACCATAAACATCATAGTCATGGAGTCATCAAGTGACATGGTCACTGGGGAAGTCATAGATATTTTTTCATTCGCGTTATTGCCACCAAATATATAGCCAGCTAAGATAGAAAATCCTTTACTTGATCCTTCCTTATATGATTTGGTTGTGAGTTTCACAGAAGTAAATAAACTAGCTTCGTAAGTTCTTACCTCAAAATTATCAAACTTTTTATTTACGATATAAGGGTAAGTTTCTATATCTTTTTGACCGATCAATGCAAAAATTTGCGAAGCAATAAATGCTAATGCAATTACACCTGAAACAATTAATAGTATTTTCATGATTAGTTCTTTATGATTAATTGATTATTGGTTAACACAAACCTTTAGTTAATTAATAGTTTTTTATTAACAAACGATACATAGTAAACACAAGATAAAAGGAATTGTTTGTTGCTGAAAAACTTTCCCTTTTGCATTTGTTTATACAAATTATTACTAAGCCAATTCGACCTTATAGGTTCTTATAAGTACCATTTTGAAGAATCATGAATTTTTAGAAAAAACCTCTTCCAAAGATTTTTTAACTGAGTTCATTTTCATCATGTCTTGCATATAAACCTCTACAGGTTTGCTCAATATTCTTGCTGTTGGCGGATCTATTACACCCCAATTTCTTAGATTGTAACCATTAACTTCCTTTTTACTTGACTCCTTTAGAATTTCAATAATATTTTTATTACTGGTGTGGACTATGCCCCTAACTTTCTCATGAGTTTCCTTATCTAGTTTTCCGCCAAAATAGGAGTTAATATCATTGTCAGTGATATAATGGGGTAAGTCAATAAAAACCAGTTCGTATTCTTGTTTGAAATAGGTGTTGATCAAGTTTCTTAGATAGTTGGGTACTTTTTCTAATCCTCCAGCTGTTCCTAAGATAGCAAGTATTTCAGAAGATTCTTCAATTTTTATAAAATTTTCATTTGTAAAATTTGTTATATCAAAACTATCTTTTTCGAGCAATGATTGTAAATAATTAAACTTGTCATTCCTCACAGAAACAAGTCTTATCGGTTTGTCAAATACTTTCTCCAAAGAATCCTTTTCATATCGTTCTAGTGCTTTTTTAAATGAGATTAAACTCATAATTCCTGAGTTTTCAAAATAACCCCCATCTACAAAATGGCCTTTGTTTGGTATTTTAGCTGCAGGACTTATAACGGGAAATCTATTGCAAGTTGAAATAGCTTCTAAATAAGTAAGTGTCAAGCTACTAGTGTCGGTATCATGAATGTCTAATAAATCGATGCTACCTGGAAACATTGAACTACTATTTATGGCACTTACTACTCCATATCTGTCTTTTGTAGAAGTACTATTTACTATAATATTAGGGTAATATCCGTTATGCTCAAATAGGTCATGATAGACCGATCGAAAAGTTTTCTTTTCAGAAAACAAGATGTCATTATTAAATAAATTTGAATAGAAGTCCATTGATCTATGTGACCGATCATAACCACTGACTAAAAAATCAGGCAAGAGTTCTCTAAGATAATCCCATCCAAATAACCAAGACAATTCAAGGCTTAACACATTTGATTGTCCTATTTCTTTTTGTTTTTCTATAAAATTTGGATTAGATATTCTTTGATAATTGTCTAACGTATAAAGTCCAATGCCCATACCTCCGCCTGATACACCACTCATAGCTACTACATTGTTTTTAAAGGAGTCCCTGCCAATTTCTTTAAGAATTAGAGTATTCCAAAAATTCGCTTTTAATCCACCTCCATATGCGGCATACATGATAGGACTTATGGTAGAATCTCTATTGGATTTATAGGCATTGTAAAAAGTTGAAAGATCGATATTGTCTTTTGGATCATCAGATAGGGTAATTAGTTGATGTAATGAATTACCTCTGAAATTAAAAAACACAGTCAATGTTATTAACAATGTTGCTCCTGAGACATAATGCCAAGTTTTAATCTTTAGAAACAAAATGTTGAAGGTATTTTGATCTTTGTCTTTATTCTGTCCTGATAAAAATAAGTATATCTTGATAGGTATGATTAACATGGTATACAAAGCAATTAAATTCATCAAAATAATATTAACAGGATTGAATTTTAAAGCAATGTCATCAAAAATATTCACCGCCAATATTAGCGTCAATGTTATGATACCTAGCATCCTCAGAAAGGATAAAAAATTAATGGATGCAACCTTATTTTTGTTTACTTCTTCAGTGTTTCTTGAAAATATAACGGTACGTAATTCTCTAAATATTATATAAATTAGGGAAAGAAAGAAGCAAAGTACCATTTCTATTAAAATACTAGTCCAACTCCACTGAAATAACCAAATCGCCCCAATTGCAATTATAAAAATCAAAACCAAGATCCCGATCATATAGAGGCCTATATCTTGCGGTATCTTTAGAAAGAGAGGATTGTTTTTTAGCTTTTTCTTATCAAAATACTTATTAAATGATAAAACAAGAATGGTGAAAACTAAATTGAGTGCAATTAAGACTGACGTATAGTTTTCGTTTACTATTTCTTCACCTTGTAATATAACGTGAGGAGATTTAGAAAATGCCAATACCAAAATCCATGACCAAAACACGAATAAAAACATTCCAAAGAATTTTCGAGTTTTTGATTCCGTATCAGATTCTGTGACCTTAATTTCATTTTCTGAAATGTTTTGTATTTTTAAATCATTTTGATTATGATCTTCGTCAACATCTTCAAGATTAACATAATAGATTAAACCCAATTTTGACATTTCCCAATATACATCTTTTACTTTTTCGAATAAGGAAATAAACACAAAATTAGGATACCATGACATCAACATTGCCATAAATAATAATAGGAAATGAAAGGTGACCAAATTTAATGAAATATGCCCTAAGGTGTTTTCAAACATGTCAATTGGAATCACTAAACCTTGTGCAATACCAAATACCATTAGTAATAATAATAGGTAAATAATAATATTTATGAATGAAGAAAGCAGTGCCTTAACCATTCCAGTTGATTTGAAAGGGAAGAAAACATTATCAAAAATCCATTGTATTATATTTTTCATTACCTAGTTGTTTATTTTATTCATCCAAAGTTCGGACCCAAATATTTCCCTTAAATCATAAATGACAGATCTGTCAGACCGTCGCTTAAAACCAATGTCAATTACTGCATATACTTTGATTTTATCTTTTACTTTTTCAACAGCAAATGCCAAAGCTCTTTTATCTATAATCATATCTTTTGTCTTGCCTTTGATGACTTTTTTCATGTTGTCAATGTAGATGAGCTGGATGTTGTTTTTATAATTAGAACCTGGAATATGTGGGCCAACGGAACCTTCAAATATATGACATACCTTTATCAATTTTAATCCATTTGTCGTTTTACCAGCTGTACTTTTAATAATAACTTTATCACCTATTTGAAGTTGTGTTTCTTCGCTTGATTTTGGAATGGACACTTCTAACTCGAACCAACTCTTGTTGATAAAATAATCTCTGTCTTCTGATATATTATCTTCTCCGGCCGCTACATGAAAGAGTAAATTGTCTTTGATAAATGAGGTAGAATCTGACAGTAAGGATGTCGTTTCTCTATTGTTTTTGTAATAATGATATGGCATTAATTTGAATCGGTATTTTTCAAATTTTGCACCATCATAATCAGTCATAAATGTACTAAAAAGCTCTTGATCAGTTGGTGGACTAAAATAAGTAGGACTACAACTTACCAAAAACATCATAACGAAAGATAATATAGCGATTTGTATTTTGTTTATTGGTTCCATAATCGAGATTTGTAGTTAAAGCCTAAAGACAATCTATTTGTGTCTTTGTTAGGATGAATGGGCACTTCTGTCAAGATGTGAATTATGTCTTGTAGAGCAAAGTATTTCTCTCTCTTCAAATCTCTTAAAGAACCAATAATACCTAGGCTGGCACCGATTGATTCATCAAAATTATAATTTACACTGTATCTAGAAGCATTAAAATCATAGCCGACCTTATCTTTTGGGACTACAGAATAATTGAGGGTTGAATCTTGTCTGCCAAATTGTTGGAATAAGTCATAATCTTGAATGTCAGCTCCAAAAATGGTGGTGATTTCATACATTTGAGGCCGATATCCAGTAAATTGATCAAAGGTGACTTCTAATCTGTTAAATGTAGCTACAACACTATCGCCTTCCATCTTTTTATCATGCAGATACAACAAGACTCCGCCTGTCCAGTATCGATCAAAATTATCGCCCAGTCCAAGTTGACTAAAGAATGGTCCACCATCATTATAATAAGTCATCGAAAATCTATCAAAAGTCATTGAAAACATGCCATTAGTCTGATGACGTTTATAATTGTTCATGATGAAGTTGGTCCCGATTTGAACAGCATTTTTTGACTTATGTCTCAAATTGTAGAATGGGGTATTGTTAATTGACTGTAAAGATTTGATGTCATCTTTTCCTCCCCATAAAACTCCCAATGCAATGTTGCTTGTCCAATCAATTTGATTGTCTTGAAAACCTAAATTTAGGCTATTCCCTAATGATTTATTGTACAATGTTATGGAAGAACCAAAATTTAATGAGCCTCTTAATGAGTTACTTAATTTTAGCTCGCTAAAGGAGTTAAATCCTACAAATGTTTTTATTCCAGGAAAGTTTTCTCTAAAAGCCTGCTTGCCTAATTTGTAATTAAGTGTAATCTGAGCACCAAAGTAAATACTGTATTCTTGATTCTCTAATTGAGCCTTAATAGGATTCACACCTACAAAGACACCAAGCAAAGTTATTACTATGCTTTGTAATCTAATCATCTGGTTTATGTTTTAAGGTCTTAGTACGTATTGTTTTGTGGATACATACTATAGAGTGTAATAATATTATAAAAATGTTACGTTTCATAATAATGTTTGTTAATAATTGTTTTTATTAGATTTTTACATTAGTAGAGTTTATTTGTGGTAATATATATTTATTACATTGATATATGTTTATATATAATGTGTAAATAATAAAACACTAGATAATTAGCAATCTAAATTTTAATATGTCTATATTTGATTGATGATCATTTTAAATAAACAATTCATGAAAAATAGTATACTATTTATATCGCTTTTGGCATTGTTATTAACATCATGTGCACCTGAAAATGAAGGTACCCATTTAGATGAAGAGCTATTAAATATCATGAAGAGTATAAGCCCTACAAATGATATTTCTTATTTTATGTTGCCTGATCAATCCAACTATAGTCAGATTCCACAAGATCCAAATAATAAGATTACAGCAAAAAAAGTATTACTAGGCAAAAGCCTTTTTCATGAATCAGCTTTTGGTACAGATGGTAAGTTTCCAATTACTAAAGAAGAGTACTCATGTGCATCTTGTCATCATGCACAGTCAGGATTTCAAGCGGGTATAGCACAAGGATTAGGTGAAGGCGGTGAAGGATTTGGTGTAAAAGGTGAAAGCAGGAAACGTAATTTACTATGTGATGCTGCTCTATGTGATGTCCAGCCTATAAGATCTCCAACAATACTCAATGGAGCTTACCAACCTTTGATGTTGTGGAATGGGCAATTTGGCGCTCATAATCTTAATATTGGGACTGAAGCACAATGGACAGAGGGCACTCCCAAAGCAGTGAATAAACTTGGATTTGAAGGATTAGAAACCCAAGCCATTGCAGGACTCAAAGTACATAGAATGTCTTTTGATAAAGTTTCAGTTGAAAAGAATGGGTATAAAGACTTGTTTGATCAAGTATTTGCTGATGTTCCAGAAGATTCTCGGTATAATGTAGAGACCGCAGGTTTGGCAATCGCCGCTTATGAAAGGACGGTAATGGCTTATGAAGCGCCATTTCAAAAATACCTAAGAGGTAATACTTATCAATTAAGCGATGCTCAAAAGGAAGGAGCTATCTTGTTTTTTGGTAAAGCACAATGTAGTAATTGCCATACTGGTCCAGCATTAAATTCTATGGAATTTCATGCATATGGGATGAATGAATTTAACGTGGCAGAAGTTACTCATTATGATCCTAAAGATCCAACAAAACTAGGACGAGCTTCATTTACAACTAAAGAAGAGGACAAGTATAAATTTAAAGTTCCGCAACTATACAATCTTAAAAACATTGAATTTTTAGGACATGGTGCATCTTTTAAATCAATCAGAGAAGTGATAGAATATAAGAATACCGCTATTGCTCAAAATAACGAAGTTCCAAAGGCTATGCTCTCCAACTATTTTGTAGGTCTTGGACTGTCGGCAGATGAAGTAACTAGTTTAACTGATTTTATTAAATACAGTTTATACGATCCGTATCTAGATAGATTTGTTCCAAGTTCGTTATTAAGCGGTAATTGTTTTCCTAATAATGATCTAGTAAGCCAGTCTGATTTAGGTTGTAAATAAGGTAATTCGTAATAAAATAGTTGATGCTTATCATGTGTTTCCACAATTCAACATGATAAATTAACGCTTTGCACTAATGCTGATTTATTGCATAAGCAATAATATCTCTACCAATTATTGTAGAAATAATGAAGATTAGAGCTTCAGAAATAGTAAAATGACGGATTAAACGTTAGAGTATTAATTAACAAAAGAAGTGATGCTCTTAAAGATTCATTCCATATTTTTAGCCTTTGTCTTTTTTACTTGCAAACCTGCAGAGAATAATGTAATTGGTCAAAATACTAATATTGATCCAACTGAAGAATTGAAGTCTATCCAAGATAAACCTCTATCAGTAATACAGACATTAGGAGTTACCATTGGCGAAAGGATCCCTCCTCCAATTGGCTATAAACGTAATAAGCTAGAAGAGTCATCATTTGAAAATCATCTTAGAAACCTAAAGCTTAAACCTGAAGGGTCAGAAGTCCTTTACTATAATGGTGCTACTAAGCATAATAATGATGTATATGTAGCAGTGATTGATTTACCAATAGGAAATAAAGATTTGCATCAATGTGCTGATGCGGTTATGAGGCTTCGGGCAGAATATTTTTGGAATAATGGTGAGTATGATAAAATC
>JBBKVK010000255.1:0-20933 GCA_037968395.1 Saprospiraceae bacterium
ATATTTAATGTGTACTGTTTACAAAAGTAACAAAGTTATTTATAAAACAGTATAGTTTTGTAGAGAATGTTAGAAGGCGATTTAAGTTTAATATTTGAAATTTTAAAGTATAAAAATAGGGACGCCAGTAAGTTATTGTCTTTTTAATATAAAAACTCTCGACCTTTTCTTATTTTACTTCTGAATATAATATGTATTGTCTGATGTTTTATCTTTTTTTGCACTAACAAAAGAAATACAATGAGAAAGAACATAGCTGCGGGTAATTGGAAAATGAACTGCGATTTTGATGAAGCATTAGATTTGTCTGATGGCATTGTCAATGGAGAAAGAAAAGGGAATTCACTGACTATTCTAGGTGTTCCATCGTTATATTTAAATAAAGTGCAAGCCATCACCGGGTCTTCTAATGATGTACATGTCGCTGCTCAAAATTGTCATCATGAAGAGTCAGGTGCCTTTACAGGCGAGATTTCTGCAAAGATGTTGGCTTCGATTGGTGTGCGATATGTGATTATTGGCCATTCTGAAAGAAGAGAATATTTTGGAGAAAATACTGCAATTTTGGAAGCTAAACTGCGTAAAGCATTAGAACATAGATTAGTACCTATTTACTGTTGTGGTGAGCCATTAGAGATAAGAAAATCAGGCAAACACATCGAATATGTCGTACATCAACTTGAAGAGACATTATTCAAATTATCTGAAGAAGATGTTACTGATATTATACTAGCATATGAGCCTATTTGGGCTATTGGCACTGGAGAAACAGCCTCATCAGACCAAGCTCAGGAAATGCATCTAGCTTTAAGAAAGAGTATTGCAAAACGATTTGGGTCAGATATTGCCAATAATATGTCTATACTATATGGTGGATCGGTTAAGGCGGCTAATGCTAAAGATATTTTCTCTAAGGCAGATGTTGATGGTGGTTTAGTAGGAGGTGCTTCACTAAAAGTTGAAGAGTTCTTGAATATCATAAACTCATTTGAATAAGTTACAATAATTGAATATCGAACATTTTATAGCGAAGAGGATTGCAAGGGTAAAAGGTAAATCTTTTACGGGGACTATCATAAAGATAGCGATCATATCGACAGCTTTAAGTGTTACAGTAATGATCCTATCGTCTGCTGTATTAGAAGGGTTTAGTAGGGAGATTCATGCAAAAGTCTTTGGCTTTTGGGGCAATATTCACCTTACCAACACAAATGTTACCCGTAATTTTGATTTGAAACCTATAGATATTTCGGGAGATTACTATAATCAACTCAAAAACATTGGCCCAATAGAATATCAGCAATTTGATGACAGTGATCCTGACAAAGAGACGGGCATCTACAAAAGCACCTTAGGGGGAGTCAGGCATGTTCATCCATTTGTCATAATGCCCGCATTGATGGAAGCGGATGATGCATTTCAAGCAGTCCTATTTAAAGGTGTTGATGACACTTTTGATTGGGAGAATATGGGTAAATACATCATAGAAGGTAGTGCTACTGATTTAGGTGTTGATACTTCGTCTGTCATCATGAGTCGGAATATTGCTAAAAGGTTGAGACTCACAGTAGGCGATGAACTAATTGTTTCATTTATTAAAAACCGGAATAAACTTAGACGAAAGGTAAAAATAAAAGCGATATACAATACTGGTTTAGAAGAATATGATAAGCGATTTATTATTGGCCCAATGTCAATGGTCCAGCAGATTTTAGATTGGGCACCTACTGAAGTAAGTGGGATAGAGGTATTTCTAGATAACCCAAATGATGCCAAGATTATCTCAGAATATTTATATGAGAATGTTATTCCTTTAGATATGTATTCCGAAACCATACAAGACAAATTTCCGAATATTTTTGAATGGCTCAAACTCCAAGACATCAACGAGTTAGTCATATATCAGTTGATGATAATAGTTGCATTGATCAATATGATTACCGTAATATTAATACTTGTATTGGAACGATCTCGAATGATAGGAATACTTAAGTCCTTAGGGGCAACCAATACTTCGATCAAAAAGATTTTTTTAATCAACGCCGCCTATATCTTGGGCTGGGGAATATTAATTGGCAACATAGTTGGGCTTTCTTTGGCATTTTCACAAAAACGATTCGGATTTATAAAATTGGATGAAGAAAACTATTATCTAGATACAGCTCCAGTTTATATTGATTGGCTCCAAATACTATATATTAATATAGGCTCCGTGTCTATAATTTTATTGGCTTTATTACTTCCACTAGTAGTTATTTCTACAGTAACACCAATCAAAACACTTAGATTTAATTAAATTTGCGAGACCTAAAAGCATATAGTGATTTTGATAAGCGAGTCTTAGTATTAAGGGATATCATACTGCTAATTCCTAAAAGACTCTTGAGTTTAGTATTTCATTTGTTGTGGTTTTTACCTTCAAAAAATAAACTGCCAGCTAAGACAATAATTGAGTGGATATTAGACTTACCATTTTATATTTTGGACTTGTTTGGCATAGGAGAGATCTATCAGTTTATTAATCTGATGACGAAGCCTAAAATGCGTCGAGTTAATATAGAAGAGGATATAATTATTAATGAAGTATTTGATGATTGTATAGATATCCATAAGGTTTGGATTGATGATAAGGCGAGACTTTTTACAAACAAATTTGCTCATGCTTATGTGACGACTAATATTATCAATTATTGGAAAGAAATAGGGGAACAAATATTTGTTCATGAGCTAGTTCATGTCTGTCAATACCAAAAATTTGGTTCCGTTTATATATCTCGAGCCTTAAGAGGACAGTATAGCCATGAGGGCTATGAATATGGTGGGGCTTATGGGTTGGCTGAAGCATTGGCAATAGGCAAAGGTTACTTAGATTTCAACTTCGAACAACAAGCACAAATCATAGAAGATTACTACGAAGTAAATAATAGATTAGATTTGTTGATTAACCCATTTATAGTTAACACTTATAGGCATTATTATCAAGAGATGTTGATAGTTTATAAAAAGTAAAACTCCTAATATTTTATTAATTAATGACTTTGTTCGTAACTTTTATTCTATCAATTTAGTTTTAAAACTGTACATTTATAATAAATTAAAAATAAACAATATGAGATCCAATTTTTTTACTTTCATTCTTTTATTCTTGTTTTCGACATTAGGTGCTCAGGATACATTTAAATCTGACATACTAGCTCAAATTAATGATTTGGAAACCAAATTAAATAGCTATAAAGACAAACTGCAGAATACTGATTTTATGGAATCCGTTAATTTGTACACAATGAATGCTGATTTCCAGGAGAATATCAATTCTATAAGTGATAAAATTTACGAATTTGACGTATCTCAAACTTTAATGGGCAATGAAGAGTCAATCGAAGAAATAGAAGAAACCGAAATGCCAGAAATAGATTCATATGATGAGGAAGGAACCAGCCAATATAAAAGTGATATAAAAGTTGGTGATGACTTTAAGTCTAAAGTTATGAAGTCAATGGATGACTTTGCATTCGTATTAGGATGGGGAATCAACTCTATGACTTACGAAGAAGGTAATGAGATAGCCCATAAATTATGGGGATCAAGCAATTGGGAAGTTGGATTTGTCAATAAAAGACAAATAGGAACCAGTAAAGCTAGAGTCGTGTATGGTTTAACATTAAATACCCATTATTTTAAATTGGATGATGCTAATATCTCGTCAACTAAAGCAGCTCCCGGGTACTTAATTGAAGATGATAATACATTCAATGACGTAAGATTTGGAGTTCGGTATTTACAAGTTCCTTTGGGTATTGGATTTAAACTTGGAAGTAAAACTGAAGTATTTGTAGGTGGACATGCAGGCTTTAAGATCAAAGGATATACTAATAAAGAATTCAAAACAAATCAAGACGAAGAAATTAATCAATATGCGAAAGCAAATTACGGGTTGAATAAATTTAATTACGGCCTTGATTTGTCCATAGGTGCTAAAGCCATGAGAGTATTTGGTAAGTACGATTTAAACCCTTTATTTAGAGAAGGGTCATCTCACAATGTCTTTACATTTGGGTTAAGATATGGATATTAAATTTATATAGAATATAGAAAATTAAGGATTGTCATTAATGGTGGCAATCCTTTTTTTCTAAATAATACTCTTATTTTCTGTATAATTGTAAACTATAAGGTGTCTATATTAAGACAATTAATGCGGTCAATGGTATAATTCAAGTTATAACAATAAATTTTACACAGTGACTTATAAATTGTAAGTATCTTTACACCGCAATAAATATTCAACTCAGAATGCGGGTTTAACTTCTTAAAATTCCAATAAACATCTCAGCTACACTTAATAATATTAGTTTTCATTTTGAATCTTCAATCGAATCAGTTTGGAAGGATTGGCAGTCTTTTTCTAAGAGTGATATTTTTTTAGGGAAGGCTTTTCATCAAGCTATTGAGACAGCTCCACCTATTGGAATTAGACCCTACTATTGCGTTATATCTGATAATAAAGTGCCTATTGGCATCTGCTATTTTCAGTTAAAGAAATTGAAATTAGCAGAGGCACTAAAACTGGAAGGGGAGAGTAATTTTGGAAAATTCTGGAAAGGGTTTTTAATGAAATGGATTAATTTTTATAGTTTAGTATGTGGTAATGCAATGGTAACTGGTCAATATGGTTTTAGGTTTTCTAAAGCCATTCCAAGAGACAACCAGTACGAGCTTATGTCACAGGCAGCAAATCATTTGGCATCTAAACTACAAAACGAGGAAAAGATAAATGTTGGTCCAGTCTTATGTAAAGATTATTATACGAGGCAATTGTACAGTCATGATAAGTTAGATGATTTTACAAAATTTACTGTTCAGCCCAGTATGATCTTTGAGATTGATCCTTCGTGGCATACATTTGATGACTATATAGCTGCTATGCGTACTAAGTATAGGACGAGGGCTAAGCGAGCAATGAAAAAACAAGGGAATATCATTTGTAGAGAATTAGATCTTGAGGATATTACTAAATATCAAGACAGGATGAATTCGTTATATCTCTATGTAGCCAATCAAGCCTCTTTTAATCTTTTCTTTTTACACAATGATTATTTTATTTATCTTAAGAAATACTTAGAAGACCATTTAAAGGTAGTTGGATACTTTGATGGGGATATTATGGTTGGGTTTTATACTATAATAATTAACAATTCTAATGTGGATGCTCACTTTTTGGGGTATGATAAAGCGGTGAACGGGCCAGCTCAATTGTACCTAAATATGTTGTACGACATGATCCGAAGAAGTATTGATAATGGTTCAAAAAAGGTATTCATGTCTAGGACTGCTCTTGAAATTAAGAGTTCTACAGGTGCCGAAGCCCACGATATGTTTTGCTACCTTAAACACACCAAACCTTTTTACAATAATTACCTGCCCAAAATATTAGATAGCCTTGTTCCAGTTGAAGCATGGGTACCTAGATCACCATTTAGAGATGATACAGGACCTAGTGATAATGAATAATAATTAAAAATCAATCCATTTAACACTAGACTGCTTAATTATTCTAATATTCCTCTAATCTTAGCCTTGTTTCGAATAATCAAAAGCTTATGACCAATTAAAATTGCAAGGGAAGTGTTGCAATTGTAACTAATGTTTTGTCTGGGTTAATATTCAATATTTTCAGTGTCACCTGCTATAAATAGATTGGCTCCTCTTAACAGTCTAATTGCATCTCCATTATTAATTTTTGGTTTGTAAATCTTACAATCTTTCAGTGTTAAATTTCCATTACATTCTATAACCCTACCACTTGATGATGTTGATATTAAGTTGAGCCCATCCATAAATACATTAACAGACAAATCTATGTTAATCATGTCTTGATTAGAAGTTGATGATAAATTAACTGCTCCATAAGGACTTAACAATGTTAAATTGCTGCTAAAAGTTAGAATGTTTGATCCTAAGTCAATAGTATCATTTACAACTGTACTTTCAAAAAGTATTGTATCGCCTGGAGCAACACAAGATAAAGCATTATTTAGACTTCCTGGACCAGAACTATTGTTGTTTGACACTTTGTTTGAACAAGGCTGAACCGTACAAACTTCTAAAGACCATGCATTTAATGATCCACCATCATTGTTAAAAGAGTCGTCTATTTTTAGTTTCCATGTTCCCAAAGCGTCCTTTGTGTCATAAACTGATAATGGATTTGCAGGTTTATATTTCAGCCCTGTAGTTGGTGGGCATGGTATGGTAGAGCTAGCTGCTTCATCATCAAAGTTTATATCAAAGTTATCCACATTGCCACAAACTTGGTTCATCAGTACGGTAGTGGTTAAATCTGGACCAATTAAAGAAAAAGTCAGATTGCTAACATTGGTGTGACTCCCATTAATATCAAGTACATTGACATCTAATATTGATAATTGCTGACTGATAATTAATTCTGAATTAACTGTTGGAGTTCCTGAACTACTTATAGGTTTAGGTACATCACTAGACGGGAAAGTAATACAACTATTCGTAATAAAATTGAAGGTATTTGAGTAAGAAGAAGCTCCACAAGAGTTACTTGACTTTACTCTCCAAAAGTAAACTGTATAAGGCACTAGATTTATAGTACTGCTATAAGCGTTTGTATTTACTATTTCATTGATTTCTAAATTAGAAAAATTTGAACTTTGAGAAACCTCAATTACATAATCTATCGCATTTGTATCTGGTGCCCAAGTAAATGAAGGTGATGTTGGAACATTGCCTATTCCATCTATTGGAGTTAACAATATAGGTATGCCTGAAGGGTCAAACACCCTAAATACAATGTCTAGAGTATCTGTTAATGTTCCAGATATACCCGCAATCTTCATTGGAAAGTCGCCTATTAAACTCCCATAATTGCTTGCAGTCAAAGTCCCCATTGTACCTACCGGTAAAGGATTTGGTGCTATTGAGAAAGTTGCTCCAGAGTTATTATCGATCACACTTAAATCAACATTTCCTGTAAAACCTCCAAACGGAGTACCCATTATTTGGTTCATTGTTGAATCGGTTGATGCACAGACATCAAAAGGGTTGTCAACTAAATTAAGTGAATAGAATGGAAAGTTTTGTTCGATATTGATATCTGCGTCATTAATGTCAAAGAAGACATTTCCACTAGCTTTTACCATAATCCTTCCCATAGATGTTAGATTGTTGGGTACCGTAATAGTATGACTTCCATCGTTTGGTACATTCGCAGCTATAGTATCTAAATATGTAAGCCCACCGTCCACTGAAAGTATTATATCAACATTTACAGCAGATATTGGTGCAGTATCAGTATTGGCTACTTCCCAAGTTATTATCTGGGAGGTAAAAGCATCCCATGTAACACTTGTATTTTGAGAAGTAACAATAAATGGACCCGCA
Source organism: Saprospiraceae bacterium (assembly GCA_037968395.1). Classification (GTDB taxonomy): domain Bacteria; phylum Bacteroidota; class Bacteroidia; order Chitinophagales; family Saprospiraceae; genus JADKBO01. The sequence continues at coordinate 7,411 of JBBKVK010000255.1, forward strand.
GATCCAACAATTGTTACTACTACATTTTCTTCATCATTACAACCTCCTATGTTGTGATAATCTTTTGCTGTTCCTCTAAAATTTAATGTCCTTGATACGGATGGTAACACTTCCCAAATGTCATTTGTATTATTTATTATGTTGTCAATACTAGGAAAATATCTATATGGGGATGACGTAAATTTGATACTCCTAAATGTGGGGCCTCCTGTGTTTGTAGATGCTGGAGGCATAGTAGCGACTTGATTGTCCATTTGATCCCATAGATATTCTAAAGGGTCATTATCTGGGTCACTTGCAGTTACCTTTAAGAAGAAATTTGTTGATTTTGGTATACTATAATCCGATTGATCTATCACCACGGGAGGAGCGTTGTTAAAAGACATGGTATCAATCTCACAAGTATGCCCATTTGATTGCATTTCATTCATGATCTCTGTAAGATTTACAGCATGAAAATAATCATCACTATTGTTTTGAACATTTGGAGAACAAATACCTGCGTATCCCATGATAGTTGAGGCAGATCCTGGTTCCATTGCTGTGTTATTATTTCTATTACAACTATTATTTTGTGTGTGATTACCACCAAACTGATGGCCCATTTCGTGAGCTACATAATCTATATCAAATGGATCACCGATAGGACTAGACAGCCCTGTGACTCCTCCTGCTTTGTTGTTATTATTGCATACACACCCTAGATAAGCGACTCCACCACCGCCTGTGCTAAATACATGGCCTATGTCGTAATTTCCATTGCCAATCACATTGTTACAAGTAGTTATATTTTGACCAAGCATGGTGCCACCATTATTATTTGTATAAGGATCAGTATTTGCATCTAAATATATCAATAGGTCATTATTCGAAATAAGATTTAGTCTTACTGCATTGTCGTACTCATATACCAGATTCACTCTGTTGATACTAGTAACGAATGCCGACATAACTAAAGGGATTGTACCACCATGAAAAGCAGCATATTCTCCAGTACAGGCCAAGGCTAATCTATATTCTCTAAATTTACAATCACCTACCACACTTCTTTGATTGCCGTCTTCATGTCTTATGTTAGCCGAGTTTACACCACACTCCCATGGTTCTTGTGAATTGAAGTCTTTTTTATTATAGACCATTCTGGTATTCAAATCATTTCTTTGATAATGGTCAATGTATATTGTGTTTTGCTCATCTTTAACTACAGCTCTCAAACCATAAAGTGTATGATCTATCCTTACATGACGATATGGGTTTGTTGTTGATACTCCTTTAAAAGTTTTTAGGTAAGAATATTTAGACGATAAACCTTGATCCATCATGATGTATTCAACGACTTTAAAGTCTTCAAAATTACCACCCCCTATTGGAAAGCTAACAATTGTTTTACTATCTCTCATGTTAATTTCCCCTTCAAAAGGAGAAGACCAAAGAATGTCTTTTATTGATGTGTCATCTATCTTATATAGATCAAAATTGTTAGGTACAATATCTATTTGACCTAATGAATCAACGTCAGATTGCAAAATATCAATCCACTCTTGACCATTTAGGTTAAGAAATGATAGGAATAAACTAAGAAAAATAAATGATAGGATCTTCATAATAGATTTAATATAATTATAATGCTTTGGATAAAAATAGTAAAAGAATTACTCTTTTAATTTTTTCATTAATACAATAGCTTTTTCATAATCTGGGTCTAAGTTTAAAGCGTTTTGGATGCTCAATCTTGCATTTTTAATGTCTCCCATCAAGCTTAATGTATTTCCTTTATAGAAGTGTGCAACAGGGCTTAAAGGTTTTTGTGATACATATATATCAAATTGCTCTAATGCAGATTTGAGGTCTTTTTTTTCGAGGTACAATATCCCTGCATTTAAGTACGCATCACTATAGTTTTTATCAACGATATTAATTTGACGATATATTTCAAGTGCTCCTTCTATGTCTCTATGATTTTGTTTGTAAAATGCCAAAGAATGAAGAGCATTGATATTGTTAGGATCTATTTTTGAAGCTGTTTCATAATAGTTTAGAGCTTTGTCATTACCTTTTTTATCTAGAATATCACCCAAGACAAGCCAAGCATCTGTCAGTTTCGAATCAAACTCTGTAGCTGTTTGTAAAGCACTTAAGGCTCTCGCTTCATCACCTTCATCTCTAAAATTGACCCCTAACATAAAATAGGCTTCTGCATTTTGTCCATCAAACCTTAGTACCTCATTTAATACACTTATAGACTGTGCATATTGCTCAATAATGTAATGGGTCTCTGCAAGCTTTAATAGTGTGGGTATTCTTTCTGGAAACAAATTTTGTGCTACTTTCATTGTTTGCAATGACTTGCTTGAGTTGTTGCTGTCCATGAAGATGTCTGATAGAAAATGATAATATTCTGGAACAAGAGAATCAATAGTGATCGCTACTCGCATATCTTCAATTGCCTCACTGTACATTTCCTTATTATACAATACTTGTGCTCGCTCAAATCGTAATTTTGGATCCAATCCGTTTTTTGCAATTTGATCTGAGATCATATCTAGTTCTTTATCTCCAGTTTTAACCGATGATTCTATATTCGAATTTTTAGCCTGATTGTCTGATTTGCAACTAATTTGGATAATTAGTAAAAATAAAAATAATATGCAGCTAAATCTCTTAATTGTTTTCATTCTCAATAGTACTATTTCATATTAATAAGACCCGAAATACCGTCTCATAAACCATTCTAATGTCAGCAATAACATCAATAATCCAAAAATCCATTTATTGTTCATCAATGACTGGGTACTACTGCTTATATAAACTATAGGTTTTATTAATTCATTTTTCATGATTTCACTTTCCATCTCTGAAAGTTGAGTAGGGTAGTACATCTTACCATTAAACTTATTGCTTAGAGAAGAAAGAATGTTATGGTTAGCTGTTAAATTGTATTGCTCAAGCTGGACTCTTTGGATCGTGAATTTCCCTTTTACATCTAAGGTTACTCCATTATTGTTAACGTTAGCTTGATATCTGTAATTTCCTTCAGGTAATCGACCAGCATTCAGGGTGTAATAATTATTACTCTTTGAAAAGCTATATTTATACTCTTTATTATTTTCATCTCTGATTGAAAGCATTACATCAGGATCATTGATCATTTCATAAGTATTATTGTACAATTGAGCATCAAAAATGATGTCTTCTGTTTCTTTGTAGACATTTTTTGCAAGATTAACCCTGAATTTTCTCTTGTCTTCCTTAACGGTTAAATATTGTATAGTCTTGTTAACTAACTCTGTGACGGCGTCATAGTTTTGAAATTCTTGATAGTCGTATAATCTCCATCTCCAGATTCCTTCTCCTGTCAATACAGCAGTCTTTATGCCACCTTGATCCAGAAAAGTCAACAGTGGGTACTTAGTTGCAATCTTCTTTATTTTCTGATTCAAAAATGAGTTTGCTACGGATTGGAGTTTGAACTCACCAAACTGTGATAGCAATGGTGGATATTTTGGCAGTTGTCTTTTCAACGCTTCAGATATTGTAAAAAGGTTAAATGAAGATTGAATGTCTACCTGCACATCTTCGTTAGTATTGCTATTGCCCGATATTTTAACAAGGTTTTGAATCGTATTAAATTTCGTCTGATTAGTTTGGGCTCCAACGATAAATAACCTTGGAGTATTTTTTCTATTTATAATATCCAATGACTCATTAATATCAAAATTACCAGATGGCAAGTTGTGAAATATTACCAAATCAAAATTCCCAACATTTACACCAGGTTGCCCAGCAAAAGCAGTTGTGACTTCGTAGTTTTTATTTGTTGTTATGATGTTTTTTAAAGCTGCTATGTCAGGATGTGGTCCATCGGCTAAAACTAAAATCTTTTGTTTTCCGTCTAGGACCTCAATATAAAAGTCTCTGGTATTGTTGGCATATGTGGTTTCTCCAGATATTTGACTAACAGAAACAGTATATTTATTTATACCTACTGTACCAGTCTCAAGCAAGAAATCAAGAGTTTTGTAATCATTTTCATTATCAAATTTTATTGATTGCTCTTGGATTATTTTTTTGCTAGACCTACTTGATTGATATAATGAAACTTTTGCATTTGATCCTTTGGCATTTTTAGCTGAGATATCTACTTGAATACCTGATTTGTCTCCGAGATATGCTATCTTATTATGCAATACATTACTAATAGAGAGATCTTTTCTTAAAGTCGTATCTCCTAAAGCAACGGTATATAAAGGGGCCCTAAATTTTATATTTTCGTATAATGGATTTTTACCTTCATTGTAGATACCATCAGTGGCCAATATAATGGCTCCAATATTTTGATCTACATATCCTTCATAAATATAATTGATAGCATTAGATAGATTTGTGGTTTGATACCCAAATGTGTCAAAAGTAGCAGGTACTACATCCTCACCAAAGTTGAGGTTCACTACTTCAAATTTCTCAGAAAGCTTAGCATTTAAGGATTTCATATTTTCGACATAAGCAGCTAAATCATCCTTTTTTACTGCTGATGGTATAGACTGACTTTTGTCTTGGGCGATAATTATAATTGGTTGTTTTACTTCCTCCTTAAGATTTTTCACTACAGGAGATAAAAGTAAAAAACTCAAAATAGACACTGTTGAAAATCTAAAGAAAGCCATTGCAGGTTTGACCCACCTGGCAGATTCATTAAATTTTTGATCTTTGTAATACAAAAAGGTAGCGTATAATATTCCTAACAATAAGCAGAAAAAGATAAACCAAGTAGGGTATTGTAATGTGACGTTTTCTAACACTAAGATATTTTATATATGTTTTGCAAATATATGTAATTATTTAATTTTCATTTAGAACAGATAACTATTCTATTGTAAATACTAATCTGTCATGGTTTTATCCTCCAAAGTATCCCATCGATAGAGTATAGTTGCAATCCACGTACCTAGCAGGATTAGTGCAATAATACTTGGGTAGAAAAACAACCTTAATGTATTGTCAAGATCCTCTCCACCAAGTGCGGGGTTTCCTCCATTGCCAGGATGAAGACTATCTGTCAATCTTGGTATCACAAAGATGAGTGGGATTAGCATTGCAAAAGAAAAAATGCTGTATACAGCTGATAGTCGAGCCCTTTTTTCAAAGTCAAAAGTAGATGATCTTAATACAAGGTAAGCCGCATATATTAACATTGCAATGGCTGACATATTTAACTTTATATCAGTAGTCCACCAAGTACCCCAGGTGTGTTTTGCCCAAATAGAGCCAGTTAGTAATCCTAAAATTCCATAAAATATGGCCACTCGATTAAATGATGCTGACATCTTATCCGATGCCATATCTTTTGTGATTAAATACCTGATAGCATGATAAAGTCCAACTAACAACAAAACGATCATGGAAAGCCATAATGCAACATGAAAAAATGTATTTCTAATTGTTTCATCAAGGATACTTCTAAAAGGGAATCTAATTCCTGTTGGGGCGATGAGACTCTTACCAAAACTTGATTGCCAAGCAGGATCTTCTCCTTGTTCTACTTTTTTAATATGCAATCCTGAAGGTCTAAGTGCTGCACCATCCTTTGCATTATAAGTGATTATTGTACCAAATGCAGATTCTGTTTGTACTGGAAACTTATTAGGAAGGTCAAATGTGATCTCTAACGTGTTCTCATCTTTTGCAGTGACTGTACGAGCTGGTAATAGATGTATACTGTCCAGTTTTAACCAGGCTAAATTGTCTTGGTTGGTGTAATAATTGGTATTGTAGCCTTTACATGTTATCGTGACCATCTCACCTGCATTGGCGCTGTCAGGGGTGATGTATGTGATCCCAGGATTTAAAGGTGTAGTCATCCCTCCAATCAATACATACAAGAATATTAAGACACCTAATATCTTCCAAATGGGATTATACATCCAACTTTTATTTTTCATATATTCTTAATATTATTTATCATCATTTTGAAATGATTCATCTAATTGATTTAATTTTTCCAGACCTCATTAAATAAGATAAAGGTCAAGCCCAATAATAATAAATCTATTCCACCCAACATCCATAAATCTTGCCCAACACTACTATCTTGAATTAAATGCAAGGCAGAGGCTCCGATTTTTATTAACAACAATATAATCGGTATGGTTAATGGCAAAGCCAGAATAGACATAAGTAATGCTCCACCTCCTTCTGATTCTCCAGAGACAGCAGAGATCAAAGTCATCACCGTAGCTATACCAAAGACTCCCAATACTGCAGCTTTTGCAAATAATGAGAACTCTTTAACAGGATTTCCCATGAAAAATGAGAATCCCATGTAAACAACGCAGAAAATGATTAAGAGGTATATAAAATTGTATATCAATTTTGCTATTATATACTCACTAGGGCTTACTAAATTGTAATAGTAAATCTTAGTGTCATTCGATTCCTGAGTAAAGCTTTTAGCAATGGCATTGATACCTGCAAATAATAGCACTATCCAGATCATCACATTCCACTCCATCCCAACCATACGATTGAAAGATTTATATAGAATATATACAATGATAGCTACAAACAAAAAAATACCAGCTAAAGTATGCTTACGACGCAGTTCTACTGTTAATTCTTTGTTTAATAAGGTTAGGATTCTTCCCAAAAGATGTTATAAATTTATTCTCACAAAGATATAAAATTTTCATGGGAGACATAGTACTAATATCCTATTTACATGAAGGAATTTGTTAAGCATAAACAATCTTTAATACTACTTTTAAAAACAATTTCGACTTACTTCTACCTATATGAAATTATATCTATTGCTTAGACGTAGCCGATTTGAATATCCTGTCCCAATTTATACCATTACCAATACTTCCTTCTTTAGTAGAAAACCAAATAAACAACGGCTTACCTACGATGTGATCGTGAGGTACAAACCCCCACATCCTGCTATCTTCAGAGTTGTGACGGTTGTCTCCCATTGCCCAGTAATAGTCTTGTTTGAAAGTATATTCATTCGCTTCGGTACTATTAATAAATATTCTACCACCTTTGATTTCGAAGTCATTGTCTTCATAGACATTTATGATTCTAGTGTATAATGCGATATTGTCCATATTAATAGGTACAGTCACTCCTGCTTTAGGAATCCAAATTGGTCCAAAATTGTCAACAGTCCAGTCATTTTTAGTAAAAGGGAAGAGTGAACTTGGCCTTTGTGAAACATCATATGGAGCAATATTAACACCCTTATCTAAGGCTTGTACTTTTTCTCTTTGTTCATCAGTCAATACCATCAAATAACATCTTTGGAACTGTGAGATGTCAGTCAATCCAAGTCTGCTTAATTCATTTTGCATTTCTTGTGGCTCCAATTGTCTCTGGGCAGCTACCCGATAGATTGCTTTATTGGTTTGATTGTCAATCGTACTCAATCTCTCTAAGGCAATCACACCGTTTCCAACTCTTCGAGCTATAGTATCTGCCATTATAATAGACTCACCGAATGGGCTAATATCTTGCACACTTTGTTCAATTTTCCAATCTGACATCTTTTTTAGAGGCAAATTTAAAGTTGGAGGTGTAGATACGACATATCTAAATTGTAGATTTTTAGGCTTTGGCACTAATTGACCATTTATAAATGCCTCAGCATTGATAATTTGAAGGGTGTCGCCTGCAACTCCAAGGCATCTTTTGATGTAATGGTCTCTTTTATCTACTGGCCTTGTTATAATTTCTTTATTTCTTACTAAAGATAACAGTCCAGGGTCAGCTTTAACCATGTCTGGTTCGTTTTCGATTTGCATGACAGCGTATGATCTGCTTGCTGTAAGGTAAATACTATCACCCACTGGCCAATTAAAAACTATTGGTTTCCCTACTTCTATTTTTTCAAATGCAGGAAGTCTATAAGACTTTATACTTGGTTTTTCTAAATAAGACTCTTTATTAATGAAAGGAATTCTATTGTGCAAAAGAGGAATCATTGCAATAGTACTTGGTGTCCTGATACCATAATGAGCTTTTGAAACGAAAAGGAAATCACCAACATTTAAACTGCCTTCCATCGATGGAGTAGGGATTACATACGCTTCTATTAAAAACATTCGTATAAATGCTGCGGCAAATACCGCAAATACAACAGATTCTACCCATTCTCTTGGGCCAGTCTTTTTAAAAGGGTTGTTTTCTACTAACTTTTTATAATTGTAAGAATCATTAGTGTCATGAGCTTCTTTTATAGAATTCATATACGCCTTTTCTCTGTCTAAAATTGGACCTTCATATTTAGCTTTTTCATCTTTAGCAGTCATCCAAAACTTTAAAGGAGCAAATATTACCGCCAATGCTGTATCTTTAAATCCTAGCTTGTTAAACGACCTAACTAAATCAACGGCCATTCCAGTAAAGATGAAAATATTCACAATTGGAATTAGCAACCACCATGCATAGGATGGTTTTCTACCAATTAATTTACACCATTCCGCAAAATTAACACCAGGTATCCAAGCTTTTGAAGCGTCTACTCCAGCTTTTGGAAAAAGCATTGATAAAGTGAAACATGTTAAGATATATGTTACTAGTAAAAAGATTAAAATTGACACTATTTTTTCTGTTTAGATTTTTACAATTAAGATTTGTTAAGCTGTGTTTTTATACAAACCCCATTCTACCTGCAAATAACTGTATAAACTTTCTATTTCTTGTATTTAGAGCGCTTAATTTCTACTAACTATGAATTTTTGAAGACGATCTACCAGTTTTCGATCATTACTTAACCGAGCTACTTTATTTTGACCGCCTAATTTTCCTTCCTCTTTCATATAGTTTCTAAAGGCATCTTTTTGTAGTTTTTTGATCTCCAAAGACCTTAATACTTTGCCAGTAATCAGATCTTGATAATATATGTTTTGTAGTGTCATAGATTGATCTAAGTCTTTACAAAATAGACTAAAATTTTCTGGTTCTGTTTCAAACTCCACAAACCATTCATGGTAGGGTAGCCCATTATCTAAAGGATTGACCTCTGGAGCTACTGTAAATTCGACTACTGATACTCCATGTTTTTTGGCAACATCTAGCATGGCAACTTCTACTTCTTTACCAATGACATGTTCACCAAATGCTGAAATGTAATGTTTTACTCTTCCAGATACTACCAATTTGTAAGGGGCTAATGATGTAAATCTGACAGTGTCACCAATGTTATATCCCCATAGCCCAGCATTATTGTTAATGACAAGAACGTAGTCAACTCCAAGTTTAACTTCCCCTAGATGCAATCTTGGGGGATGCGCTTCAAAAGCTTTATCTAAAGGGATGAATTCATAAAAAATACCTGAATTTGTATTTAATAATAAACTTGGGTCGTCCCCATCATCTTGGAATGCAATAAAACCTTCACTTGCTGGGAATAGCTCTACAGAGGGCACACTTTCTCCAATGAGTTTTTCTATAGTACTTCTGTATGGCTCATAGTTTACACCACCATACATAAAGAGGTTAAAGTTTGGAAAAATTTCTTTGACTGTTGATTTACCTGTGACTTCCAAGAGTTTTTCATAATACATCTGAACCCATGGTGGAATGCCACTAATCATTCTCATATCATGCTTTAGGGTTTCTTCCACTACCTTTACAAGCTTAGTTTCCCAATCTTCGATACAATTTGTGTCATAAGATGGTAATTGGTTTTTTTGAATCCAACTTGGTACTTCATGGTTCACAATACCAGATAGTCTACCTGTTGGAATACTTGCCTTTTGGTCTAAAACTGGAGAGCCACTTAAAAATATTAGTTTACCATCAAATGGATTAGACATTGGGTTTGATGCAATGAAATTCATAGCTGCTTTTTGAGCAGTAAACATATGATTAGGAATGCTCTCTTTTGTTAAAGGGATGTATTTTACACCAGACGTTGTGCCACTAGTTTTAGCAAAATATTTAGGCTTTCCTGGCCACAATACATCAGATTGACCTTTGATAATTAAATCTATATAAGGTCTTAACTCTTCATAATCTCTTACTGGGACTTGATTTACAAAGTCTTGGTGGGTTTTAATACTATTAAAGCCATGGTCTTTACCAAATTGAGTATTCTTTGCAGAATTGACCAAGTTTAGCATGATCTTAGTCTGATCTGCTAGTGCATTTACTGCCATTTTCTTTACTCCTGATGCTACAAATTTTGCATAAGGGTTAACTAAAGTTGATTTCCATCCCATACCGCAAATATATTTATTTTTAGGATAGAAAACTTAATGCTTTGCTTGATTAGTAAATGAAGTAATAAATTAATATTTACTGGGTTACAATTTTGTAAGAACCCATCTCATTGCCAACCTTAATTGTTAAAGAATAGATACCACCGGCAAAGTTTTGGACATTGATTTCATAATTATTGTCAGTAAAGTAATCTTGAAAAACTAATTTACCTGATATGTCTGTTACGAATATGTCTTTTCTTTGCCCATATTTGCCATCTACAGTGACCAATGCATAATTGAATGAAGGATTAGGTCTGACCGCTATTTTTGCAGAAATATCGGTAGTTTTACTACTAAGATCGAATGGATCACTCCATTTAATATTTGTCAAAAATTCTTCATCAGTAAGCGTAGTCAAGAATGCTTTAAGGTCTGCTTTCTCGGTGTTAGAATAATCAAAACCTCCCGCAGGTATAAAGGTGTTTTCTATCCCATCTACACCATGACTGTAAAAATTAATAAGGGAGTCTAAATCAGGAATTCCACCATCATGCATATAAGGGGCAGTCACGGTTACATTTCTAAGGGTAGGCATTTTAAATAAAGCAGGAAGATTAACTACATTTTGTGTTGCTCCTTTATCACCATTTGCATCAAGGTAACCGTTAAAAGTCTGCTCTGCTCGGTCTTTGATTCCCAAATTATCAAAAGAGGAGTGGTTACCTTGCATATGGCAGGTAGAACAGTTTTTCGAGAAAATTTCCTTTCCTCTATTTTCTGATGCTGTGAAAGTTGCCTGCTCTTTCATAACTTGGTCAAACTTCGAATTGATAGAATTCATTGAAATTATAAATGTTTTAATAGCATCAAGTATCTTAGTCTCAGTAACGTCTTCGGATCCAAAGGCTTTTCTAAATAAGTCTGGATAATAAGTTGAAAGTGAAATTTTATATTCTACATCGCCGATTGTAGCACCAATCTCATTTTTATCTTTTAATGGCAATGATACTGCTCCAGATAAATTGTTGTGTCTAATATCCCAAAAGAAAAACTTGTTATTGCTCCAACCTAAATCATTTAAATGCATTGAGTTTCGAGTAGTAGGGTTGCTTTGTCCAACACTAAACCGTTTTTTATCTGCAAAAGAATTAGCTTGTATATGACACGAGGCACAAGATATGTCTTCATTTGATGATAGCACTTTGTCGTAAAACAAAACCCTTCCAAGAGTTGCAACATCATTGTTTATTAAAGGTAATATAGTAGTATCTATTTGTCCAGAACCATATCCGGGCGATGGGTCTGGTGGTGATATTAAGTGATCAGGTACACTAAAGCTATATTTATATGGAATAGTAGGTAGTACTGGTGTATCTCCTAAACTAGTCACAACCAAAGGGCTAAGTTGCTTTTCATTTTTTAGAGTATTAGATAAAAAGAGAATTGATATAACTAAGAAAGTAAAGACAAGGGCATTTTTCATAGTGTAATTTTTAAATAAGACTAAAAATTGTAATTTATTATATACCAAATATAATGAATTTAACTGAGGTATTTCATTACCGCAATATATAAAACTGTTTCTTGCTGTTTTTAGGACATTTAATGTAGGATATAATTTGTTGATGCTGCTGATGAAATGGTGAGTAATTCATTCATTGACAAATAGCTATATAGTTTTTAAGCCCACTTACCCCTTCAAACGGACAGTTGTTCTAAGCTAAAAAAAGCAAAAAACTAAAAACTAAAAAACTTAAGAGCCAATAGGTAACAGGCTACCTAGCCAAAAATCTAAAATAACCAATTAGGCAATATTACAATCCATGCTTATCAATAAGGTAAACCAAACTTGCCATCGCTGCTGCGCCTAATTCTAATTCTCTTTTATTAACTGCTTCAAACACATCTGCATTCGTGTGATGGTAATCAAAATATCTCTGTGTATCAGGTTTTAATCCTATTAACAAACCTTTTTGATCCTTAAGTGGGCCGATATCAGCTCCTGAACCACCATTGCCAAATAAGATGCCATAAGCCTCAAATATTTCTGCCCACTCGCTCACCTTTTGATACCTGGTTTTAAATGTAGAAGTATCTCCTTCAAAATTAAAAGCTTTTGGGATAAAACCTCCCGAATCAGATTCAATGGCTGCAAGGTGGAATTCATTTTTTTCATTTGATACTTTAGCGTATTCTGTTCCACCTGCTAAGCCGCTTTCTTCATTAGCAAATAAGACGCAACGAATTGTTCTTTTGGGTTTGTATCCGATACCTTTTAGTAAGTGGAGTACTTCCATAGATTGGACTACACCTGTACCGTCGTCGTGAGCTCCTTCTCCTACATCCCAAGAGTCTAAATGCCCACCTACTAATATTATTTCATTCGGAAATTCACTACCTCTAATCTCTCCAATTACAGAGTGATTAACTATCTCTGCACCATCTCTGGACTGTGTTATCAGTTTAGCAGTAACTTTTTCCTTTTTTAGCTTTTTACTTAAAAGGTCAGCATCGTTCGTGCTAATAGCTACTCCTGGAATTTTCGGAAATTCAGATCTATAAAATAGTGTACCTGTATGTGGCCAATCATCTTTATTGACAGTCATAGATCTCGTTATAGAAGCTAATGCTCCAAACTCTGCAGCTATACTTGCTCCATATACTCTTTGATCTACAGCCCCTCCATATGCTCTAAATGTGTTAGTTTGAGTTGGATCCATTGGTCGATTGTAGAAAACTATTTTGCCAGCAATTCCTTCTTTGCCTATAGCTTTAACTTCATCTAAGTTTTGCACCTCAATAATTTCTGCCGAGATCCCTTTTTCTGGAGTGCCAGTACTGTGACCTAAGGATAACATATTTAACTCTTGAGATTGATTTTTACCAAAATGGATTGTTAACTTTTCATTATTTCCTCTGATCCATGATTGAACCGTACAAGGTTGTAATATGGTGGTGTCAACACCAATCTTATTTAAAGCATTTTTACAGAATACAGCAGCTGATTCGTACGAAGCACTACCTGACAGTCTTGGTCCAATCTCTTTACATATATGCCTTAAATTTTCATGGCATTCTGCTTTCGTCAGTGCATAATCATGTATATTTTTTATATACAATGCGTCCTCGTCTGATGATTGTGAAAATACTAAAGAAGGCAAGAAAACAGTAAGCAAAAGGAAAATATGGCGCATATATTAATTATATTTTCTACAAAGCTACAAAAAATTAAGTTTTACATTTATCACTTGTAAAATAACACCTGATAGCTTAGGATTGAGTCAAATGAAATATAATAAACTCATTTTTCATATTATGATATAT
>JBBKVK010000256.1:0-3317 GCA_037968395.1 Saprospiraceae bacterium
AATCTCCTTGGTTAGCTAACTTCATGTTGCATAAAGACATAAAGGAGGCTGTTGAGTATAATGTAGATGATCCAATAGAAAAAAACAGGATAGCCCTCTATTATATCGTTTATAGAATATATGTCAAAGAGTTACAGAAATTTAAAATAAACGGTGAAGCAATTATCGCCCAAATTGATGCTATTAATTAAATGTAGAATAATATGATAAAACTCTTCCGCAACCTGCCTCGCCGGCAGGCAGGCATCCGTCAAAATCTACTCAACGAAGGCAAAACATCCAAGCCTGCCAGCCGGACAGGCAGGTACTTCAAATACGCCATTGGTGAAATAGTACTCGTGGTAATTGGGATTTTGATAGCCTTACAGATTAACAATTGGAACATAGAAAAGAAAGATAATGAGACAGTAGCTATTTACAAAAAAGAGCTGTTGAACGATTTAGTATTAGATGTAGGTCATTTCGAGCAACATCTACAATTTGCAAAGGAAGAGAATAAAGCTATTGATAGTCTTAGAACAATTCTGAACCATCCAAATGCCAATACGGATACTTTGAATAAGGTAATCAAAAACAGCCTGACTTTTTTTAAAAGAGACGCTTGGATGATGATAGCCACCACAGAATATCCTCTAATTAGCGACAATACTTTTACATCTCTTCAAAGTTCAGGTCAGATTACCATACTTGACAATACATTACAAGAGGAATTGGTAAGTTTTTACGGATATACTAGAAAATATACCTATATGGTTCAGGAAATTATAAACAGTAAAAACGAAATATATTTTGATTACATCAATGCTATACCTGCACAGCAAACTGAAGGAATGAATATAGTAAACTCCTCAATATACCAACATGTCTGGAAGAATGTTGACTGGAATAATGTACAAATTAAATTTATTAAATTGCTAAACACCTATTACGAGCTCAATTTGAAAACTCAATTTTTTAATTCCATGCGCCTCTATAAATCTAATATTTTAATCGAATCATTAAAAGCTGAATACATGAATTAAAGGCTAATGAAAACAGGATTCCAATAACCAATGATAAATCTCTTTCCAAACCTATTTTAACAATGCCTTTATGCACTTTTCTGTTCCCGCCACTCCATGGGTGACAATCCGGTCTCACTTTTAAACAATCTAGAAAAATAACTTGGATCGTTGAATCCACAATCAAAAGCAATAGCAGTTATACTCAACTCTTCATTTGATAGATATTCTTTTGCCTTATTTAACCGTATATATCTAATAAATTTATTAGGAGACAAGCCAGTTATTGCATCTAGTTTTCTTCCGAGCTGTGAGTGACTTAAGAAGACAAATTTGGCCAACATCTCTACATTTAGATCGCTATTGCTAAGATTTAATTCTATTAGTTCTCGAATTTTTAATACAAATTCATCTTCTGGTACTGTTTCATGAGCACTCTCAGTTTTGGCTTCTTTTGTATCATTTAGATTCAATTTTAATTGATAATAGTGTTTAAGGCTGTTCCTTAAATCAAGAATATTCTTGATGTTTAAAAGTAATTCTTTCCTTTCAAAAGGTTTGGGTAGATATGCATTGGCACCAATTCCGAGTCCTTCTAGTTTGCTTTCGAAATCGGCTCTGGCTGTAAGTATGATCACAGGTATGTGATTGGTCCTTTGGTCCAGCTTTACTTTTTGACACAATTCAAATCCATCCATAATAGGCATCATCACATCACTAATAATAAGGTCAGGTATGAATTCTGTGGCTTGCTCAAATCCTTCTTGACCATTGTAAGCCACTATTAATCTATAGTCTGTCAAGCAGGAGGCTGTATATTTTAAGACATCCATATTGTCTTCTACTAGGAGGATCAGCGGAGTATTGTCTTCGGATGCATGTTCTCTGTTTTCAATATCAATTGTTTCTCCTTGATGCTCATAGTATTTTGGAGTAATTGTAGGTCCATCTAATGCTGAAACTGGAGGAGTCTTTTGATTAGGTCCAAGTTTTTCTAAATTGTTTGCCACTTCCAATATTGGCAACGTTAAGATAAATTCTGTACCAAGTCTTGCTCCTACTGGTGGACTTTGGGCAGTTAAGGTGCCGTTCATTAGTTTTACGAGCTCTTTTGACAATGCAAGCCCAATCCCTGTACCCTCGTAATGCCTTGTTGTACTGTTATCCACTTGGTAAAATCGATCAAAGACTCTTTCCAAATCATCAGAAGGGATCCCACGTCCTGTATCTTTTATTGATATGGTAATCTCATCTTCTATTTTTTTTATGCTAATATAAATATGTCCTTTTTGGGGAGTGAACTTGTATGCATTGGAGATAATATTAGAAAGGACCTGTTCTACTTTGTCTTTGTCAAAAGAAATATACAGTTCGTCAATTTCTGGTAAAAAATGGAGTAGAATTTCCTTATTGGAAGCATAAGATCGAAAGGACTCAACAATGATTCTAATAAAATGTACGATGTCTCCTTCTTCCATATCTAAGATCATTTTTCCACTTTCAAGTTTGGAAAGATTGAGCATTTTGTTTATCAAATTCAATAAGTTTTGCCCATTTCGAACGATCATATTTACTCCTTCTTTTACATTGCCTTTTGGGTTATCACCAATTTGTTGTGCCATACCCAGAATGATGGTGAGGGGAGTCCTAAACTCATGAGTCATGTTCATATAGAGCTGAGATTTTTGTAAATCCAGATCCCTTACTCTGTCTGCCTCCCTTTTTTCAAAAGCCAATTCTTGCTGCAATTTTGATCTGTTTAAAGAAAACTGGAAGTAAGCCCAAACACCAGTTAATGCGATGAATATGTATGTTAAATAGGCCCACCATGTTTTCCACCAAGGGGGTAATATATTTATTTCTAATTCAGTGATTTTTTCATTCCAAATTCCTTGGCTATTACTCCCTTGTAGTCTAAAAATATATTTGTCTGCGGGTAATTTTACAAAGGTGACTGAGTTATTATTATTTAACTCTACCCATTTTTCTTGTGCACCTCTCAATTGGTATCTATACTTGTTTTTGTTTGGGGCATTAAAATCTAATGAGGCAAACTCTAATGTGAGGATGTCTTGAAGGTGATTCAAATTTATTGACTTCGTCATTTCAATAGAATGGACAAGAATTTTTGATTCATCATTGGGCAGAATTTGAATATTATTGACCAAAAGTTTGGTGATAAATGTTTCAGGACTATAATTAAAGTCAAGAACCTCTTTAGGATCAAAGGTGTTAAGTCCATTTATACCACCAAAAGCCATTCTGCCATCTGGAAATTTCACAAAAACTCCGGACTTAAACTCTTCATCTTGGAGC
>JBBKVK010000257.1:0-10469 GCA_037968395.1 Saprospiraceae bacterium
GCACTCGGTCCCCCAATCCAACTCTGTTGAGTAGAGATATTGCTTTGTCTTTTGCCCCTTTAGCTCTTCCTTGCAGTTCGAGCGGAATCATGACATTTTCTAAAGCCGTAAGTGTGGGAAGCAATTGAAAATTTTGAAAGATGAATCCCACTTTTTTGTTTCTAACTTCTGCTTTTTCGTTTTCGGTCATGCTACTTATTACTGATCCCGCTAGGCTGATACTGCCATTCGTCGGATTGTCTAAGCCTGCACATAAGCCAAGAAGAGTGGTCTTTCCACTTCCAGATGGTCCTACGATGGACAGTGTTTCTCCTCTTGCAACTGAAAATGAAATATTATCTAATACCGTCAACTCTTTGTGAACACCTTCATACTTTTTAAAAACGGACTTCACTTCTATAATCATAATTGCTATATATTGCCACTTGGCTTTGCTATATTTACTTTTATGTAATTTGTACTAGTACTAGAACTAAAAAAAACTAATTTCGTTTACTCAATACGTATATAGATATACTAAAGGTTCAATATCATAGACAAACTATGGATAATAGTACAAATTTGAAACAAATCATTATGAATCGTTCTAAACTGAAACAAAATATAAATCGGAAAGGCTTCCCTTTTCTTAAGACCTCTTTCTTTATGTGCATTATTGCCTTGGCCTTACTTGCCTGTAAAAATCAACCAAATGGTCAAGAAGTTCCTAAAAATAGCCCACAGGATTCAGTAACTCAATCGTTGGAAAAGAAGGAGACCGATAAAAAAGTAATATTATTCTACGGTAACAGTTTGACTGCTGGTTATGGATTAGATCCAACGGAATCATTTCCTGCCCATATCCAAAGAATGGTAGACTCCTTAAATTTGAATTACGAGGTAATAAATGCTGGGTTGAGCGGAGAGACTACTTCTGGGGGATTAAAAAGGATAGACTGGGTAATGAAACAAAAAGTGGATGTTTTTATTTTGGAACTTGGTGCCAATGATATGCTGAGAGGGTTACCATTAGTGGAAACAAAAAAGAATCTTTCAGAAATTTTGGAAATAGTTAGAAAGAAGAATCCAGATATTAAAATAGGCCTTTGCGAGATGATGTCACCTCCTAATATGGGAGATGATTATGTGCAATCATTTAGTCAAATCTACAAAGATTTATCGATGCCAAATGATGTTAAACTAATTCCTTTTTTTTTAAAAGGAGTAGCAGGAAACCCAAACCTTCTTTTACCTGATGGGAAACATCCAAATGCAGAAGGTCAAAAGATTGCAGCAGATAACATTTGGAGTGTTTTGAAGGAGATGCTGTAATGTTTTTGAATTTATTTTATTAAAAACAATTAAAATGAATAGTTAATAATAGAATGTAGCTTATGTTACCTAAGGATTACCATAGATATGAGCTGTGTATATTAATAATTAATTAGACATACAATATTCGTTAAGACTTGGTCATGAGAGTTGGAAAAATAAAAAATAAGTAATTTTTCTGACTAAATCGTCCCATTTTAAAAAGGGGTGGTTGAAGAATAAAATTAAGGAGTACGCCTAATAATGGAACAATTTCAGGTGCACTACCCGCCACTTAATGGGATTTCTTATTGCACGTTTCGGACTAAATTATTAGGTTAGTCGCATAAACTCTTGAAAAGCCACTAACATCAAGCGAATCATAATTAATATACTAGCGACATTCTATAATATTCAGTTGACATTAGGTTCTATACATTTCTAAAGGTTGATAATAAAAGTAACCCTATATGATCAAAATAGTATAATGATAATCCTACTTCTATAAATGCAACACCATTTCACTAACTTTAATATATCTTTGCATCGATGAAATGGATAACGTACCTATTATTAATTGTGGTTTCTACCCTTGCTTTCATTCCTTGCAGTGATGGCATGTCGTGTCAAATTAGTACGGAACAATCCTCTGATGATCATTCGGACCACAAAAACCATTGCACACCATTTTGCAGTTGTGCTTGCTGCGGGTCCATCGCAACTATACCTAATCTATTTGAACTCTATAATGAACAAATAGACCTTTGCGCCTTATACCAATTTTACTATCTCATGGGCTATTGTTTTGACCATTCCTATGCTGCTTGGCACCCACCTGCTGTGTGTTAATACATATATTGAGGGATGCCTCTGTCCAAGCCAAATCTATAAAATAATGACTTGATTGAGTTTGTTAGAAATTAACTCAAAATAAAGTTCTTTACCTAGTTTTAATCTCTTGGATTATTAAACAATACTTTTTTGATCACATTATTTCAATTATAAAATATGTTTGACAATATTATTGACTATTCTGTCAAGAATAAGTTTGTAATCGGTCTGTTGACAGTAGCTCTTATCATTTGGGGGATCTACTCTTTAAGACAGATTCCTATTGATGCTGTACCTGACATTACAAACAACCAGGTGCAAGTAATCACTGTTTCCCCTACCCTTGCCACTCAAGAAATTGAGCAGTTCATTACCACTCCTATCGAGTTGTCATTACAAAACCTACAGAAAATAGAAGAAATTCGATCCATTTCTCGATTTGGACTTTCAGTTATTACAGTCGTTTTTGAAGAAAAATATGATACCTATTTGGCAAGACAACTTGTAGGAGAAAGACTAAAAGAAGCACAAGATGCTATACCAAATGGTCTTGGAACGCCTGAAATGGCTCCTATATCTACAGGGTTGGGAGAAATATACCAATATGTTGTTCGAGCAGTAGAAGGGTATGAAGATAAATACCCAGATATAGAACTAAGATCGATACAAGATTGGATCGTCAAAAGGCAACTTTCGGGGATTGAAGGTGTGGCAGAAATCAATTCAATGGGTGGATTTCTAAAACAATATGAAGTAGCTGTAAATCCTGATTTTTTAAAATCTCAAGGCATTAGTATTTCAGATGTATTCAGTGCATTAGAGAACAGTAATGAAAATACGGGTGGTGCATACATTGAAAAAAACTCCAATGCCTATTATATCCGATCAGAAGGCATCGCAAGGTCATTGGAAGACATTGGCAACATTGTCGTCAACGACCAAGGAGGAACACCGATTTTGATAAAAGATGTTGCCATTGTTCAATATGGTAAAGCTCCTAGATATGGCGCATTGGTGAGAGATGGTAAAGAAGTTGTAGGTGGAAAAGTAATGATGTTTAAAGGAGCAAACTCTGCACAAGTCACAGAACTGATTAAGGAAAGAGTTATCCAAATTCAAAAATCATTGCCTGAAGGCGTAGTCATTGAACCCTATTTAGTTAGAGACAAATTAGTAAAAACAGCCATCGGCACCGTTGAAAAAAACTTAATAGAAGGTGGACTAATTGTATTGTTTATCCTTATACTTTTATTAGGAAATTGGAGGGCTGGACTTATCGTTGCCTCAGTCATTCCACTAGCAATGCTGTTTGCCATTTCATTAATGAACCTGCTGGGCATCTCTGCCAACTTAATGAGTTTGGGGGCGATAGATTTTGGGCTTATCGTAGATGGTGCAGTGATTATAGTAGAAGCAATCGTACATAGGTTGCATACCAGAAAATCAGGGATTACCTTGAGCCAAACCGAAATGAATAACGAGGTTATTACCTCCTCTCAAAAAATTAGAAGCTCGGCTGCATTTGGAGAAATTATCATCCTAATGGTTTATATTCCTATTTTAGCATTGGTGGGTATTGAAGGTAAAATGTTTAGACCTATGGCGCAAACGGTAATGCTTGCTATAGCTGGTGCATTGATCTTGTCCCTGACTTATGTTCCTATGATGGCAGCATTGGTATTGAATAAAAACATTTCAACAAAAAAGACATTAGCAGATAAAATTATTGCATTCTTCTACAAAGGCTATGCTCCAATCTTAGAGAAAGCATTGCAATATAAAACGATTTTCGTGACAGCTACAGTTGTAATTTTCGTTTTTAGTTTAATTGTTTTTAGCAGAATGGGTGGTGAATTTATCCCTACGTTGGAAGAGGGAGATTTGGCCATGCAACAGATCCTTCCACCAGGAAGTTCGCTTTCTCAAAGTGTAGAGACTGCCACAATGATTCAAAACAAATTGCTCAATGAATTTCCTGAGATAGAAGACATCGTGGCTAATATAGGATCGGCAGAAATACCAACGGATCCCATGCCTGTAGAAATTGCGGATTATGTATTGGTTATGAAACCCAAATCAGAATGGACATCAGCCAGCGATAGACAAGGTATGTTTGAGAAAATTGAAGAATCTTTAAAATCAATTCCTGGAGTAGGTTATGAATTTTCGCAACCCATCCAATTGCGATTTAATGAATTGATGACTGGTTCAAAAGCAGACATTGCCATCAAACTCTTTGGAGATGATCTCGACATATTATATACAAAAGCCAAAGAGGCAGAAAAACTGATAAAATCTTTAGATGGTGTTGGAACAGTAAACGTAGAGCAAACGATAGGAATGCCACAAATCATCATTGACTATAAGTATGATAAAATGGCACAATATGGATTGCATATAAAAGAAGTAAACCAAGTTATTAGATCAGCTTTTGCGGGAGAAAAAGCAGGGGTGATTTATGAAGGAGAAAAAAGGTTTGACTTAGTAATACGATTGAATGAAAAAAACAGGACAAGCATCGCTGATGTAGAGCAACTGTTTGTGACATTGAGCAATGGCTCTCAAGTGCCCTTAAGCAGTGTAGCAAATATCAATTTGGTGGATGCACCAATGCAGATTTCCAGAGAAAACACCAATAGAAGAATTGTCATTGGTGTAAATGTTGGAAATACAGATGTAGAGTCTTTAGTAGAACAGATTCAAACGAAATTAGATGCTAATCTGCAATTACCCGTGGGATATTACTTCTCGTATGGTGGTCAATTTGAAAATCTGAAGGCAGCGAATGCAAGATTGGCTATAGCCCTTCCAATCGCATTGGCTATGATTTTTATTTTACTGTTCTTCACATTTGGATCGGTAGGTCAGGCAATATTGATTTTCACAGCTATTCCACTATCGGCTATTGGCGGTGTGTTCGCTTTAGAACTTAGAGGCCTACCTTTTAGCATTTCGGCAGGCATAGGCTTTATTGCACTATTCGGTGTTGCCGTCTTAAATGGCATCGTTTTAATCGGGTATTTTAATCAGCTTAAAAAAGAAGGAATGACAGATGTAAAACAAAGAATTATGGAAGGAACAAAAGTAAGACTCCGCCCAGTAATTATGACTGCCGCTGTAGCTTCTCTAGGGTTTTTACCTATGGCCATTTCTACTTCTGGTGGTGCAGAAGTACAACGACCTTTGGCAACTGTTGTGATTGGAGGTTTGCTCACCGCTACTTTCTTGACCTTAGTTATTCTACCTATTTTATATTATTGGTTAGAAAAATGGAATTTGAGAACACTAAATTTAAACAAAATGACTAAAAGCAGTGCCTTGAGTTTAGTACTACTCTGCAGTATGACATTCAGTCTTCGAGCTCAATACAAGGTGATTGACTTAGATAGAGCTATTGATTTAGCTATTAGTAACCATCCTAATATAAAAGCTGCAAATTTGGAAGTAGAGAAATCACATTCTTTACGGGATTTAAAATACAATTTGGGCAACACAGACATTTCTTATCAAGGCGGTGGGCTGTTTGATAATCAGTATGGTCAACAGGTCAATCAGTTGGGAGTAGTTCAAAATTTTCCAAGTCCAAGTGTCACCAAAGCCAAAAATAGTTTGCAAAATGAAATTGCCGAACAGAGTAATTATGCCAAACAGATCACAGAAAACGAATTAAAGTGGCAAGTCCGTCAAATTTATAATGACATACAATACAAAAAGGAATTGGATAAACTATACACCAATTTAGCAACCACCTATTCTGATTATTATAGCAAAGCAGAAACAAGGGTGAGAGCTGGAGCAACCAATCCTATTGAATCTTTGGTATTGAAAGGAAAATGGAAGGAGTATCAGCTATTATTAAAACAGGTTAGAATAGAAATAATCGGTCTTAATGAACAACTTCAATTGCTCTTACACAGCCAAGAACCAGTTACTACAACTGATACTCTGACGGCTGAATCAGTTATTCCCCAATTGGATGCGAGCGCTACCATAATGACCCTTCAAAGCAAGCAAAACATTGAAGTGGAATCAGCTAAAGTCAATGTATTGAGTTCCAGTAAAAAACCAAGCTTCCATGCAGGATATGCTTTACAAAACTATCAACAAGGTGGTTTGTACAATGCTGTTCAATTTGGAGTTTCTCTTCCGTTGTCAAATAGCCAAATAAATAGGCATGTTGAAGCACAAAAAATGCAAGTAGAAATAGCAAATTTCAACTATGAAAGCAAAATAATTGCAATAAATCAAGAAATGCTACAAGTGCAAAACACTATGAATTTATACGAAGAAGGGATAGCATTTTATAAAGATCAATTACAAACAATCAACCCTGAAATCATTAGAATTAGTGAATTAAATTATCAAGAAGGAGAACTTACCTATTTGGAATTATTAAATGCCCTTCAGTGGATGGCAACTAATAATAAAAATTATTGGGAACAACTAATCTCTTATAATAAAGCAGTAGTTAACTATCAATTTCTTACAAATCAATAAAGATAAAAACAATGATTAATACTATAAATATTTTAAAAATAAGTGCCTTAACTTTCCTACTTACGTTAGCCATCTCTTGCGGTCATAAACATGGACCAGGAGATGGGCATGACCACGGAGATACGAATACCACACATTCAGAAGATGATGGGCACAATCATGGATCAGAAGGCGAAGACCACCATGAAGAAGGACTACATTTAACCATGGAACAGGCTAAGACTGTTGGGCTAGAATTTGGAGACTTCTCCACGATTAAAGTCAATGACTATATAAAAGCAACAGGCACCTTGGATTTACCTCCGAATGCCTACAGTTCTGTAACATCTAAATTTAATGGTGTCATCAATGGTACTAAAAAATTCGTCGAAGGAGAATATATCAAAAAAGGAACAATCATTGCTTATTTAGAAAATCCAGAATTCCTAGTAAAACAACAAGAATACCTTATAGTGCAGGCTGAATTGAAGCTTAAAAAACTGGATTTAGACCGACAAAAAGGCCTTGTCAATGCCAATGCGGGTGTTGCAAAAACATTGCAAAATGTCGAAACAGAAGTTGCAGTTTTAGAAGCAAAATCGGTCGGATTATCTAAACAATTGAATTATTTTGGAATTTCAACCAACGACTTAACGCCCAGTTCAATGGTGCAACAAATAGCAATATTTGCTCCGATGGGTGGATATATTTCAAGTATTAATTTCCACAACGGTGTCTATGTACAATCGTCTATGACTTTAATGGAAATAATATCTTCTGAGCATTTACATTTGGAGTTGGATATATTCGAAAAAGATATTTCACAGATTAAATTAGATCAAAAGATAAGCTATACAATCCCTGCATTTGGCACCACAATTTATGATGGGGAAGTTAGTGTTATAGGAAAAGAGTTTAATAATGATACTAAAACGGTTCGAGTTCATGGTCATCTAGATGGTACAAAACCTCAGTTTTTAAAAGGACTTTTTATCAATGCCAAAATTTGGCTAAACGATATCTCAACTACAGCTTTACCGGAAAAAGCTATTATACAAGATGGGAAAAAAACATTCATCTATGTTGCAGTAAATGATAAAGAGGCAAAGGAAATTGAATTTACTGAAATCCAAGTGATAACGAAAGCGACAGACAATGGTTTTACTGCAGTAAAGCTCATGGACGAAATTCCAGAAGGAATGCAAATCATAACCAAAGGCGCTTATTATATTTATGCACAATCAAAGGCAGGTGAATTAGCTCATGAACATTAAACTAAATCAAAATGTACCTACTTATATTTTTTATAATTTATTTTTTTCTAGTTTTCTTCCTTAGATCATTTCTTCTTTGGAAAAAAACGAAGATTAACCCAGTCACCATAAATAAAGGCGATGATGCTCATGGATACAATGGGAAGGTTTTTGCTTTTATATCTATTTTAGAATTCGTCATAGTGTGTATTTATGCTTTTGCCCCGGCATATCATAAGTACCTGCTTCCTTTTTGGTATTTAGAATCCAATTTGGGCTTCGTTATTGGTTGGATTTTGTTATTTTCTTCCCTAATTTTAGTATGGATAGCTCAATCACAAATGCGGAATTCTTGGCGGATCGGAATTGATGAAATAAATAAGACTGAATTAGTGACCTCAGGGCTTTTTTCCTTTTCTAGAAATCCCATATTTCTAGGAATTATGGTTGCAAATATTGGGCTATTTAGTATTTTACCTAATGCATTCACCTTGCTAATTGTATCACTTTCAACACTCAGTATGAATATACAAATAAGATTAGAGGAAGAGTTCTTAGAAAAAGAGTTTGGAGATCCATATATACAATACAAAAATAAAGTCAAAAGATGGTTTGGCACAAAACATACTTAAAAATGATACATCAACATAAATACAATCCTGAGGGAAAACAACAATGTTGTTCCTTGGAAGAAAAAATAGACAGGCAAACACCTCCGGCTTTATCTTCACCACATGACCATAGCAAAGACGATGGCCACGATCACAGTCATGGTAGCAATGGACGATGGAAAGATTATTGGCCTTCATTATTAAGCCTTCTACTGCTATTATCAGGGCTTGGAATTGAACACCTTCTAAATGCAGCCTTTTTTAATGGTTGGGTAAAAACAGTTTGGTATGTTCTTGCATATCTTCCAGTAGGATTACCTGTACTGAAAGAGGCATTTAGTTCATTAATGAGAGGAGAAGTATTTACAGAATTTTTTCTAATGAGTATTGCTACCATTGGAGCTTTTGCTATTGGCGAATACCCAGAAGGAGTGGCAGTCATGTTGTTTTACGCTATTGGTGAATTGTTCCAGTCGGCAGCAGTAAAAAGGGCAAAAGACAATATAAAAGCATTGCTAGACATACGTCCTAAGACAGCCTCTGTGTTCCGAAACAATACTTATCTAACTGTATCCCCTGAGGAAGTAACTATGAGTGAAACCATCCAAATAAAAGTAGGTGAGAAGGTACCCTTAGATGGGTCTCTTCTATCAAAGAATGCTAGTCTCAACACCGCTGCCCTTACTGGTGAAAGCAAACCTCAATCACTTAAACTAAACGATAAGGTATTGGCTGGATCTATCAATTTGGATGGTGTGATAGAGGTAAAAGTAGAAAAGTTATACAATGACAGTTCAATAGCTAGAATCTTAGAAATGGTTCAAAATGCTACCTCAAAAAAATCAAAAACAGAATTATTGATTCGAAGGTTGGCAAAAATTTATACACCAATTGTGGTATATTTAGCCATTGCCATCTGTATTCTACCCTATTTCTTCGTAGTTGATTATAATTTTTCAGATTGGTTGTATCGAGCATTGATTTTCTTGGTAATTTCTTGTCCTTGCGCCTTGGTAATATCCATTCCATTGGGGTATTTTGGTGGCTTGGGAGCAGCATCTAAACATGGGCTGCTATTTAAAGGAGCAACATTCCTTGACAAAATCACGAAGGTCAACATCTTGGTCATGGACAAAACTGGTACGGTGACCAAGGGAGTATTTAAAATTGATCAAATCGTGTTAGAAAGCAGCATAAGTGAAGCTGATTTCATGGCTTTATTAATGGCAATAGAATCAAAATCCACCCATCCTATTGCTAAAGCCATAATGGAATATCAAGATGGACAACCCTTAAAAGAAGCAACCAATATAACGGAGATAGCAGGAAAAGGGGTTCAAGGAGAGGTAGACGGAAGGAATATTTTAGTTGGTAATAAGAGTTTGATGGACCAATTCAATATTGCTATACCTGAACAGACAAACGATATTGTAGAGACAATCGTCATGGTAAGTATTGACGGCTTATTTGCAGGTTATGTGACCATAGCAGATGAACTAAAGGAAGATGCTAAACACAGTATTCAACAATTAAAAGATGTGGGGATTCAAGAAATTAGGATGCTCTCAGGCGATAAAGATTCCATCACTCAAAAAGTAGCAAAATCTATTGGTATCAATTATGCAAAAGGCGGCTTATTGCCAGAAGATAAATTGAATGAAATCGAACTTCTTAAAAAAGATCCCAAAAATGTAATTGCTTTCGTAGGAGATGGAATAAATGATGCTCCAGTGTTAGCAGCAAGTGATGTGGGCATAGCAATGGGAGCAATGGGAAGCGATGTTGCCATAGAGACTGCCGATGTAGTTATTCAAACAGACCAGCCTTCCAAAATTATAACGGGTATTAAAATCGGAAAATCCACTCAACGTATTATTTGGCAAAATATCACTTTAGCTTTTGGCGTAAAAATAATCGTTTTAATATTGGGAGCAGGTGGCATCGCTACGATGTGGGAAGCGGTGTTCGCAGATGTAGGTGTCGCTTTACTAGCAATTCTTAATGCTGT
>JBBKVK010000258.1:0-30110 GCA_037968395.1 Saprospiraceae bacterium
AGCTTATAATTACTAAACTTTTTACAAATAGGATATAACAAAAGTATCACACATATCCATATTAGGTATACGAACACTAAATCTAAACCATACCCTTTGAGTTCAGGTGATTCGGTAACCCAACCTGTGATAATCATTTTTTGCCAACCAAAATCTGTGAACCAGGCTAATAATAGAGCTAAAGTATGAATGATATATAAATGAATAATATAATAGAAGAATGGTACCTTTCCAAATACACTTATAAAGTTTACAATTTTTCCTTTAACATTTTCAGTATAACCTAAAATAAGAAGCACCGGCCCTAATGTCATAAGCAAAAATGTTAGAGAAGGTGGATATTTTGCAGGATTTAAAAACGAAAATACTGTTTTTAAAATAGTGTCGTAACTTTTCCAATGATTAAGGTTGCCATATCCGTTAATTAGACGGATTACAATAAATGCAACTATGGCAGATATTCCAATAATCTTAAATCTTTTTTGTCGCCACAATGGCTCTTTGGATGATTCGTAGAATGACCCTAAATAATAACCTAGAGACATGACTCCAATCCAAGGAATGATTGGATAGCCTACGACTAAAATTTTACCATTTTCTAAAGTAAAGAACCCGAATTCATGAACAATTGACCATAATATACTTTTTTCAATAGTGAGGTAGTCTAATAGATTGTGCCCAAAAATCATCATCATACTGAAGATTAAAATAAACTTCAAGGGCAAGTGAATGAGTGCAGCGAGAAATATCATACTTATTCCTAAGGACCAGATTACCAATAAACTTATTGTACCAAAATGAATATCGAAATACCAAGAAAAATTTACTACTATTAATTCAATAAAAACTAACCAAATTCCTCTTTTAAACAGAAATGAAGATAATTCTGCTTTTGATTTTTTTCTGCCAACCAAATACGCAGAAACGCCAGCTAAAAAGCTAAAAGCAGGAGCACAATAATGCGTAATCCAACGTGTAAAATAAAGAGCGATATTAGTGTTTTCTGGATCAGTTGGGTCAAAGAAAAAAGCATCATAATGAAAATAATCTCGCACATGGTCTAATGCCATAATGATCATCACCAGACCTTTTAGTAAATCAAGGGATTCAATTCTATTTGATGTTTTTTGATTCATACAGTCTTTTAATTATGGCTAAGTTAGTTGTTTATGCACCTTTTTAAAATGAGAATTACACATTACTAAACGAATATTAACTCAAAAGATAATTTGCCTAATACGGTGTTTTACGTAGAGCTATAACGTTAATATTGCCGTTTACAACATGAATGTAGTGATTTATTCTAATAAGAAGCATATTGTGGTTAGAATTATTTTGGGTAATCATGGTGATAGCGTTAATATAATTGTCCGAGAATCGTAACTTCTATTTAATGAGTTTCTGTTTTAATTTGATAAAAGTCGTGTTCTGAGGTAAAATACTCTTGCCCTATCACTAATATCATTGAACTGATGAAAGTTACCTTCTGCATGATTGCAAGTAATCCCCAATTACCTGAACCATATAAGTATAATGTAAAGTAAAAAGTCAATTAACTTAAAATACAATATTCGGAAACTTATTAAAATCAACCATGCTATGGATTAATATATGAAACCTATAGATTCCTTTGGATAATCCGCTACCACCAAACAATAAAAAAAGCGATATATGAATCTTTGTGTTTTTGCCAACACAATGGAGATTGTTTTTCTTTCAAACTTGTAAGAATAAATTCTTCTACATCCTCAAAGTCTGCCCATGTATCATTTTCAGAGGGTTCGAGTCCCCATTCTTTTTTTGAAGGGATATAATACGTTTTTTCAGAAGTATCAAGGCTTTTAAATGTATCAAAATTTAAATAGAAACCTTTTATGGCTTTTTGATAACTGGGACTGAAACTTGTTTTGTAATTATAAGGAATAAACAAGGAAACTAAAAGGCACAAGGCTTGAGACACTTCACCAACTTCTATCGTGGTAAAGATTGATTTAGCAGCATCGTGATGTAGTAACGGAAATTGCTTTCTTTTTAATTTTTCTAATTTCGCTTCCAATGAATCATTCCTGTTAGGACCAATCCAATTACTGATAGGATCAGAATAAATGCTAGGATCAAATAGATAAAATTTATAAGCTAATTCTAGGTGTATTAACTGCTTTGTGTCTATTTTTTCAATTATAAAATCAATTTCGCCAATGGTCTTTTCGTCTACCTTTATCTGAGTATTTTCATACACCACTTTATAGTTGGTAGATGATTTAATTAATTCAGACACCACATTTTCTGCCAAATGACCCAATCGTAAATTGGTTGGTAGTTGAAAGTCTATCTCAGATTCTAGTTTTAACTCTAAAAGATCAAATGACCGTAATCCTGTAATAGAAGAGTCTAAATTATTTGCTTTTAATATGGATGTAATTCTTGACTTGGTGTTCATTGATGGAATAAAGTAGTGAATTTTTGTAAAACGACATCATCGGCAAAAATAGAGTCTCTTTTAATTTAGTCTTGGTAAGATAGTAAATATAGATTATCCCTTTACAGAGAAATAAATTTGAAAATCTATTGATCTATATTTTATTATTGCTTTAGAAGTTTCATCGAATGATAAATATCATTATGGCTAAATTTTATAATATATAATCCTCTTACTAAATTTAAGTTTTGAATTTCATGAAGAAAAAACCCAATACTCTTTTGGATAAAACTAGTATTGATTAATATTCCTTGAGCAGTAAATAATTCCACTTTAAGCGTCGGGTAAACAGAGTACCCTTTTATCGTCCATGCTTCGGATGAAGGGTTTGGGTAAGCAGATAAATCACCAATTAATACTTTTTCCTGAGTTAGTGTGGGAGTATAATATTTACCTGACCGGAATTTAACGGTTCCAGATTTATCATCTTGCCAAACAACAAAAATGTTTTCGGGTGTAAGTATTAGGTCAGTATTGGTGACATCGCTTTCTGCAATTATTTCTTGTGAGGAAGAGAATCCCGAAGTAATATTATCAGTAAATAACACAGACAGTTGACTTTTACCATTTACAACTTGTTTCCAGGCAATACCCATCGCATTTCCAGAACTTGTAATTCGTGGAAAATTTTGCTGTCCTAACCCAGGCAAGTCATTGGTTAATAAGTTACCAGTCGAACCTGTCACTTCAGAAAGTGAAGATTTATTAAAGTAAACCCTAGACATTCCGCTTGCTCCACTCATATATGTGGAGTAAAGTGTGTCTCCTAAAATCACTCCATCTGGACCAGAAGAGGGGCATGCAAAAATCTTCCAGTTTTGCTGATCAATATCCATCCCTTCTTTAAATGTATTTCCGAAATCATTTGATATCCCCGCCCAGTTATCACGGATATTATTGTCATTGCCCCTATAGAGCATAGCAACTTTACTACCCAAGCTTGCAATAGCTCCTGGGCAGCAATCGCAAACTTCTGAAGTTGAACTACTCCAACCGCTAGCTAACACATCAGTTAAAAAAGTGTTTCCATAATCAATAGACCTTGAAACAACCCATCTAGGATTACCAAAAAAAGGATCGAATTTCATAAAACCAATAATCGGGTTTCCTAAATCATCAGTAGTTATTGTAGGAAACCGAGAAAGACTATCCGCAATACTATCAACTTGAATAGGTGAAGAAAAGGAGCGCCCTCCATCATATGAATGAACACACCAAATATGACTGGAATTTGAAGATTCTGGAGTTTGCTTAAATACAACATAAACTGTGTCTCCATGAGCAGCTATATCAGGACCCATCCAACTTGCCTCAGCTATAGAAGTTGCATTAATATTTAAATTAATTGGATTTGTAAAACCAGTTCCGTTCCAACGAGAAAATTTTACATTATTCGATTTTCCCCAAATAACTAAAGGATTACCAATATTGTCCTTTACAATTCGTGGATGATTATTCCCAAAAGATGTTGAAGCAACATCAATTGTCAAATTCCACACAATTTGACTTTCTGCTTGAGATATAATGAAGAGACTTACCAGAATTACAAATAATTTATTTTGCATTTTTATAATTTTAAAATTATAATTATTTTCATGTAATCACTGCAAACTTAATCAATTATCAATGATTAATTTCTAAAGTAAATATAAGTGTTACTTTAATTTAACTTTGTCTATCAAGAGCTTAAATTGTTCCCTTTTTTTATTTCCTATCAAAAAAGTAATTTCTTCAATATAGTCGTTAGCAAAATTTGGTTGGTCAAGTTTTCTCCCTCTAAACGAAGGGTACATATCTTTGAGAGAAATTTCAATTTCTTGCCACTCTCCTAAGGTTGAAAATGGGGCTATATAGGAATAATAATCTCCAGAATTAGATTTAATTCTAAATTGATAATTTTTACCATCGCCAAGAAGTTTAACGCTGATCTTAGTATAATCCTTTATTTGTTTTTTTTCGAATCTATACCGTACTGAAGAAAATCCTCCATTGTTGTCCAATGATATGCTTCCTTCGAAAACGCCCAAACCCTCAGCGTTTAATCTAAAAGTGCCGGAGGACTCACCACCCATTACAACATCATCAACAATTACCCAGTCTTTAACGTCTGAATTTTTGTTAAAATCAAATATTACTTCTGAAGGGTTTGAATAAAATAAATTCATCATACAAATTAGATACATCATAATAAGTCTTTTGTTAGGTGATTAAACGCATTTGCACCTGTTTAGTTGTGCCTGCTTTGTAGGCAGATTGGAAAGAATAAAAAAGACCAAAGTAAAATCAATAGTACTTACCAGTTAGGCAAAAACTAAGAAATTAACAATAGTATAGGTAGCTTTTACTCCAATTACATCAACTTTAAAGGGTTTAGCCGTTGAGTTCATTGTTGCATATAGAGTCCTAATCTTGATAGGCTCCAGAAGAGTATGTTAATTCATAACTATGTGTATAAATCTCAAAAACGATTCCAAATGGATCTTCTACATAGCACATTTTATACGGCTTTTCGTTGGGATAATATTCTCTAATTGGCATTCTTTGTTTACCACCAAAAGAAACAATTTTATCAATGAGTTCTTCTATATTAGGGTCCTGGATACAAAAATGGAAGAGTCCTGTATTA
The DNA here is from genome assembly GCA_037968395.1 of Saprospiraceae bacterium. Taxonomy (GTDB): domain Bacteria; phylum Bacteroidota; class Bacteroidia; order Chitinophagales; family Saprospiraceae; genus JADKBO01. Next base: position 5,106 of record JBBKVK010000258.1, read on the forward strand.
AAAGGAATGAATTCGGGAGCTTTCTTTATACCATGTGAAAATGAAAATAATTCTATTCCGATTCCATCTGATGTGGACATATGTGCAATTTCAAACTCCTCCCAGTCTTCTCCGAAAACATCAATACACATTTGTCCAATGGCAGTATCCTTTTCTTTTTTAACTGAGGATGGTTCCATAAGAATATACCATCCCATAACCTCAGAATAAAATTTTACTGCTTTTTTTATATCTGGAACTGTGATACCAATATGGGAAAATGACCTTGGATATTTTGTTTTTGTCATAATATTTTGTTTTTAAATTTTTTACAATGCTTGCCATTTTATAAAATGCTATGCTACGTTTTCATTTTAGCAATCTAAACCTACGAATTTGGATTATGAATTCACTATCTTTATATACTTTTAAAGTATAATGATGTATCAAATTACCACACCATGATTAAAGATATCAGTCTGGTCAAACCAGAACCTATCGAACAAGGAGGACAAATAGAATTGTTTGATCGGGCCACAGATGTAGGGCTTACCATCAAAGCATTGGAAGAAGGTATACCTGTGCTGATCTCAGGGTTTTATAGCAATGGGTTAATGCTGCTTAAAGAATTAAAAATGCATTTTACTATAACTATGCCTAACAAGACGTTTTTAGAACAACGAGAGTATCGAGCGGCATATCGCAAGCTGTCTAATCTTATTTTAATCAAGATTGTAGATCATAAACTGGAGGTAAAAAAAGCTCCTATTATTGGTTGGTTAGAAAAACTTTACACAGAGAGAAGTGAGTTCTTATTATCCTTTCCACAAGTTCAAGGGCTAAATAGTTCTTGGCAATGGTACAAAAATGGCATTTCAATACCAGTCTTAAGAAATAAATTGTATCCATATTATGGAACGTATTTTCCTACGCGATTCGATCATTTAATACTGTTTGATAATTGGTTAAAACGTTATGAAGGACCTAAAAAATCTGCCATAGAAGTGGGTTTTGGGAGTGGCGTACTTTCTTTGCAAATGATAAAATACGGTTTTCAAAAGGTTTATGCTACTGACACTAATCCCAATGCAATTGTTGGATTAACTGAATTTATGGGAGATACAAAAATGTCTCGAAAGATAGAATTAGATTTTGGACACCTTTTTGGTAAGTTTGATAAGCAAACTGAACTTATAGTTTTTAATCCTCCTTGGTTGCCAGAATCAGATCATTCAGATAAGAATGATGGAGCAATATACTACAACGAAAAATTATTTTCTGATTTTTTTCAAGGTGCAAAACTACGACTTTTACCAGATGGGAAATTGGTGTTGTTGTTTTCTAATTTGGCACAAATAACAAACGTCACCAAAAATCATCCAATAGAAAAGGAAATAGCCGAAGGTGGTAGATTTCAATTGGAAAAATGTTATAAAAAATCTGTGAAGGCTGCTTCAAAAAAGACAAAACGTGACCAACATTGGAGATCTTCTGAAGAAGTAGAGCTTTGGGTACTTACTCATAATGACATATCCCACTGAACAAAGGGTAATAAATCAATCTGTAATAATTGCCACAAAAACACAAACCAGTATCGAAAAAGTACTTTTGTGTAGGTAGACTCAAACAGATATCAATAGTTTGATTGGCATAATTTTAATTACACTACAATCTAAAAGTATAGGTAAACTTGGCTATCAATACTTGCTCAGGCACCCTTCGCTTGAAATTTTCTTGAGAAAAATCTAAATTAAGGTCTGTCTCATTGTTGTATACTAAAAAGAAGTCAACTCCTTCTTTGGGATTGTATCTAAATCTAATATTTCCTAACCCAATATTACCATCGCTGGTGGCTTGTATGAAACCATTGAGCGATAGTTTGGTATTTAAAGTAATGAGGAACTTCATCCTTGCAAGATGAACATGGATGATATTATCAGTATTCCAATTTGTCCTATATATTCTATTATAATTATAAAATAAGCCTAGGTTGAGCCTTGAAGATGCCGCCCAATCAATCGTTTGTTGTATTCTAGCGAACTTCGAATCAAAAATATCTCCAGCTCTTAAGCTTACATTGTATTGCAGTTTGAAAGATCCAGGGGTATTGTACCCTACGCTCCAAACATTGATTTTATACAAGCCTTCGCCAACGGTAAAATCATCCAATATACTGACATCTTCAAACAGTCTCTCTCGTCTGTAATAAGTAAATGCATTGAAAGAATGGCCCAATTTCCAGTCTGCTTTGTACTCAAGTCCAATATTGGTAGTTTCATCAAGGTTAGTAGGGTTATTAAGGAAAGTGAAATTATACATCCTAAAGCTGTGCTGTAAAACTTTACTCTCATCTGATGCTCTCCACCCATAGCCTAATATAGCAAAGTAGGAACTGTAATCCGATCTGTCTTCAAAACCCAATGCAGGGTTGTAGTCCTCCCCCATCCGAGAATAAGCCAGATCATAGTTGAAACCAACGAACTGGGTCTTCTCTAAGTTAATAAAGAATCTCGATGGCTTAAGACTGAAAGGCTTATTATCATATCCATCTGTAAAAGATTGAGCCCATCTCAATTGAAATAAATTATTGCCCTTTAATCTAAATGTACCATCTAATCCGTATACTGAGTTGTACTCGCCATTAAAGTCTGTCTTATTGGTTCCTATAAAACCGATATATGAATTAGTATTATATACTTTCTTACGCAATCTTAAGACTGATAAATTGTTCTTAAGCCCCCATTGATCATCTCTGGTAGCAATATTAATAAGGCCTATGTCAAGATCCCCCACTCTACCTGTAAGTCTGACGCCACCCAAGATTTTTTCGAGGTCACCATCTTCATCTATACCTATTTTTCGACTATAAAATATCCTATTTGGTCCGCCCACTCGTAAGTCAAAGATTGAAGCTCTCTCCTGAAAAAACTGTCTCTTCTCTGGTAAAAACAGATTAAATCTATCTAGATTGACTTGAGCGTCATCTGCCTCTACTTGTGCAAAATCAGTATTAAGCGTAAAGTCCAGGGTAACATTGCTCGTCAAACTGTACTTGACATCAAGACCTGCAGCAATTTGTTGACTTCTCTTAACATTATGTGGATTAGCGAATACAGACCTACTAGCACCTCCAAGTACATAAGGTGATATGTAGATAGGCTTTTTAGCTTTTACACCTTTTAACCTTACTTTTTGAGCTTTTGATGGCTTCATATGACTCCATGATCCCCATTCATTAGGGATTAGAGGCCAAGTGGAAAGCTCATTTTTAGAAGCAATACTTCTCCATACTATGACCCCAAATGTTACATCACCATCCTTATCTTGAAATTGCAATGAGGTAAATGGTATCCTCATTTCTACACTCCACTGATTGACTGAATGTTCTGTCTTGACATCCCAAAAAGTATTCCAATCCAAATTGACAGGAAAATCCCCAATTGCATCTTCAAATATCGTGAAATCACTTCTTAGGCCCGTTGGTGTAGTGAAAAAAGCTAAGGCATTCTCCTTGTCATTATAGCCATCTATCAATATACCTAACCAATCCGTAATCAGACTAAATTCGTCTCTCTTTTGGCTTGGAGCTTGAATATCATCTCCATAAACCGTCGCAGCTAAATAAAGATAGTTTTTATCATACGTTAAATATATATCGGCTTTTTCGCCTGATGGCTGCCCATTAACAGGCACATGCTGAATCGGAGTAACACTGGTCATTTCAGACCAAAATGCTTCTTCTAATTTACCGTCAAAATCGAGCTCAGCAGAAAGTTCTTTCAATAATATCGGATCAGCTGCACTTGATTGACCTGTCAACTTACAAGCTAAAATCAACAATATTAGAACTTTATACATATGGCCAAATTAAATCTGATGCAAATGTAGGTAAATTTGTCTAATTCCTAAAAAGTACAAAGATAAACCCAATTAGAAATTTTGTCAACTTCATTTTTAATGGTTTGAAAAAAAGCTTGCTCTATCGAAGACATGTAGGATCTCTTATGGATTTAAATTTAGAAACCTGTAATTAAAATATATGCCCTGATATAGATGCAAAGCTTATTAGATCAAAGGAGGCGTTTATAGCCAAATAATTTAGTTAATTTAGGCGATAATTTTATTCTTTTCTATGATATATTCCTAAAAAGCTAGTATTTATAACTTTGTCATTTTGATCAAATACCTGCCATAATTGCAAAACTGATTTATTTTCGTTTTTAGACCAAGTAATTTGATTGTAAAACCAATTATCATTTTTTCCTTTTACTAAATTACTTTTCAAAACCATTTTTCCTGATTCCAATCGTCCTTTTAACTTTAAGACATTGCCACTATTATCAATCCACAACTGGTTCCAAGTTGAATCTGATCTATCATAGTAATTATGACTTGTTCCTGTTCCACCTGCAGCGCCTGTCCAGTGTTCTAAAACGATACAATTCCCCTCAATCTTTGAAATCTGATTTTCACCAACCTGATTCCCCAATGAATCCACAACAATCCAATCACCGACCCAAAAGTCAAACTGATTATTTTCTTCATTACAACAAGGGCAAATCGATTGAGCTTTGATTGAGTTTACTAAGGCGAAGAATGCCAAGATAATTAGGAATGGTTTCATAATTTGATTTTTAAATTGTTCCTCATAGTTAATATCATAAAGTGAAAGAGCAATAATTCCATATGCTAAGTTATGTTTCTTTAATCTATAAACGATAATTTTCTCAGTAATGAATTTGATCTTAAATCTAAATTAGTATTTCCGAAATTATAGTTCCTCATTATGATAATACCATATTGACTATTTATTTCGTATTCAAAATGAGCTAAATAACCAGCATTAGATCCTCCATGGCCTACCGTATTTATGCCTTGGTCTGAATATAAATCAAAACCATAACTATAATTTTTGATCATAGTTTGAGTATCCAAATGCCCTTTGATAGGCAAGGGTATCATGATTAAAAACAGAAACTATAAGCCCGGTAACGTTAGCTGTATCAACAAGTTTTTGAATCTGCTTATTTAAATCCTTTATTAAGATCTTCGAACCATCTAATCGTTCAACTGTCTGTATTTCATTATTCATTGAACAGCCAATAATAAAAAGAATAGAGCATAATATGTACAAATGATATTTCATTGTCTCTATTTTATTATGTGTCACCCATTACAATAATAGATATGCACAAGTATTCTTATTGACAGAAAAAAAATAAAGTATGAACTAATTCTACGACTTAAACATGTAAGCTCAACTGTACTTTCTTTTCTAAAAGTGTAACTGTGTCCTTAAATAATAAGTCAGTATCCATTAGATCTTGTACTGCTTTGATGGAGTATATGACGGTACTATGGTCTTTGCCTCCAAACTCGCTACCAATTGACTTTAGTGAATTGTTGGTATAGTTCTTAGCTAGGTACATAGACAATTGTCTTGCGATCACAATGTTTCGCTTTCTAGTAGAGCTTTGAAGTTTTTCCAGTGACAACTCAAAGTGTTCTGCTACCAATTTCTTGATGTTCTGTACAGAAATCTCTCTACTTTCATGTGTTACGAACTGATCTACTACTTCTCGTACCAGATCTAGGTCAATTTTCTTTTTGTTAAGAGAAGATCTTGCTATTAAGGAGATAAGGACTCCTTCTAACTCTCTAATATTGTTTTTGATATGATGACAAACATATTCAATGGTTTCATCTGACAACTCGATGCCTTCTTCTTGCATCTTGTTTCGTAATATATCGACTCTGGTATCATATTCTGGTAGCGAAACGTCTGCATTAAGTCCCCATTTAAATCTAGAGATCAAGCGCTTTTCTACGTCTGCTAAATCCTTAGGTGCTCTATCAGACGTAAGTATGATTTGCTTTCCTCCTTGATGTAATAGATTGAAAATATTAAAAAATATCTCTTGAGTCTTTGGCCTATTCGCTAGAAACTGGATATCATCTACGATCAACACATCTATCATCTGATAAAAATTCATGAAGTCATTGACAGAGTTGTTCTTAATTGACTTAATCACTTGATTGGTAAACTGCTCCGTAGACACATAAAGCACTTGTTGACTCGGATTCTTAAGCATGATTTGATTGCCAATGGCATGAGACAAGTGGGTCTTGCCCAATCCAGTATCACCAAATATAATCAATGGATTAAATGGTGTATTACCTGGTTTAGATGCAATTTCCATACCTGCTGACCTTGCCAATCGGTTACATTCTCCTTCAATAAAAGTATCAAAAGTATATTTAGGGTTGATTTGAGAGTCTATCTTGACTTTCTTAATACCGGGTATAATGAATGGGTTTTTAATCTCTTCTCTAGAGAACATTCCAATATTAGAGTCTACTGGAGTACTTTTTCTAGAGGGTGTATTCGTTTTGTCCATAAGTATTTGATATTCTAGACTACCATTTTCTCCGATTACAGACTTGATGGCTTTTCGTAGAATATCGACATAATTTTCTTCTAACCATTCGTAGAAGAATTTGTTAGGAACCTGAATTGTAAGAACTTCCTTACTAAACCTAATAGCTCTGACAGGCTCAAACCAAGTTCTAAAACTTTGAGTTGAGACACTCTTTCTTATTATATCTAGACAGTTATTCCAGACAATGCTATGATCTAAAATCATTAAGGTTCTATCATTTATATGTTCACTACTATAGTTGCCTAATTTAAAATATACGCAACACACCAAATCTTAAATCAGGTCAATGGTTGGGATAGTCCTGTCCTGAAATTATCAATATATGGGATACAATTATCGGAATAACACAAACATTCTTTTTAATTGGTGGACAAAAATCCAAAAAATATTCAGAAATAAAAAATCTTTGAATGCTTTTTTATAAAAAATAAAATTTGGCAGATGCTTATACATTACCAATATTTATATAACATAAAAGAATATTTCTTTACATCTAATTTCCAACGCTTTACAGATATTATTAATAGTAATCTAAATAAACTTCGTTTATTAACAATAATACCCTAACAAATATTCGCCCCGCACTATTACTTCAAAAATGAAAATTTTAAAAAGCCCGATTCTGGCTAACTTACTGTAATATTTTGACAAGTGACACATTCTCCCTTCTTATTGTTTTCAAAATAAATATCTAATCTACCTAAGAGTATCCCTGCAAAACCAACTTGATTAATCACTACAATATCTCCTTTCTTATTTAAAATTTTTGTTGGCTCTTTTAAGAAAGTATGTGTATGTCCTCCCAATATCAAGTCTGTGTGACTGGTTAAGGTTCCTAATGTGTGATCAGATACCTTTTCATTACCATATTTATAACCAAGATGCGATAGGCAAACTATGTAATCACATTTTAAGTCTTTAAGAATTTTCTCAGTTTTAATTGCCGATGCGACGGGGTCCTCATATACTGTTTCTTTGTATAACGTCTTTGGCACCAAACCAGATAGTTCAATTGCAATACCATAAACCCCTATCTTAACCTTGCCTTTAGTATATATTTTATAGGGTAATGTTTTACCATTCATGACCGTATCATCAAAGTTGTAATTTGCTACCAATAGTGGGAAGCTAGCATGCACCAACTGTTTTTCTAGCCCATCGATCCCTGCATCAAAATCATGGTTGCCAATAGTGCCGGCATCATATTTCATCTGGGACATCAGTTTTATCTCTAATTCACCTCCATAGAAATTAAAATATGGAGTCCCTTGAAATATATCGCCCGAGTCAAACAGCAAAACATTATCTTCTTTATCTCTTACTTTACTTATCAAAGCGGCTCTTCTAGCTGTACCACCTAAGCCTTGATTTCTACTGCCATCCATTGGGAATGGGTCTACCCTACTGTGTACATCATTGGTGTGAAGTATGGTAAGTTTAGTCAGGTTTGAATCATCCATACCAATATTTAGTGGAAAATTTCCTAGGAATGAAACTACCGTACCAGCTGCGATTTGATTTATAAATTTTCTTCGATCTGTCATTATCTTATTCTTATTTCGTGATTGATAGATAGCACTCCTGTCTCTTTCAATTGATCAATAATCAGATTTCTGATTAGCACTCCAGTGTCTGTCATTTTTGCACCATTAAAGCTATCCACATTGTCACCACCATTAGCAATATAATCTGGCAATGCCACGGTATATGTCACTTTAGGGTCAAATGGTTTGTTATTTATGACTATTTCATCAGCGTATTTTTCATCTACAATCTTAAAACTACTGCCTTCACTTATTGGCCAACCTCCATAATCTGCAATTCTATCCAACATCTCTTTTAGTGTCACTCCATCCATCTCTACAATGACCAATGTATTGTCAAAAGGCATTAATTCGTATACATTTCCCACGGTAATGTTTCCCGCAGGCAGGGAATTAACCCTTATACCCCCATAATTTTGGATCGCCAAATCAATATTCGCCCCATACACTTTTCTAGCTCCTTTGAGCATAACATCTGCCATGAAATTTAGGAGTGGTGAGTTGGGCTTTGCCTTATTGATGACTTCTGCACTTTGTGCTATCACGACATTCATTGTATTATCAAGAGATCCACGATAAGGTAGAATTGTATTTTCAATATCCTCATCAATATCGCCGAATTTTTCATCAAGACGATAGGTATTGTCTTTTATATTAGCTAAGTGGTTAATTTTTGGAGTACATCCAAAGGCTAAAAGAACCACGAGTAAAAGAGCCATTTCACTAAATGCTTTTCTTATCATTATATTTTCTATTATCAATCATAAAATTAAAACATAATACCTTATCATCTGCAATATTCAATATAAATAAATATTAAAGATTTTAATTTTATGGTAAACCGTACTAATTATTAGGATATTTGTAATTGATTGTATCTAACAATATATAGAAAATGCCAATAATCCAGAGCAAATCGTACTGCCCTCCATTCTACTTAAGAAACGGTCATGTAAATACACTTTACACTTATGTTGCTAGAAAAAACAATAAAACTGAGTTTACAAGAGTCCGTTATGCAACTTTCGACAATGACTTTGTGGATGTGGACTTCGTTAATAACCAAAACAAAAGATTGGTATTAGTACTACATGGATTAGAAGGGTCTTCTAGTTCACAATATATGAAAGGGCTGGGGAGATTTTTACCCAATTTTGGATATGATGTTGCCCTACTCAATCATCGATCTTGCTCAGGTGAAATTAATGCAACTTTAACCATGTATCATTCTGGATTCACTGCTGATATCCATATGTTGGTCGAAACTTTGAGTCTGTCATATGATGAAGTGTTTATTGTAGGATTTAGTATGGGAGGCAATATGGCTTTAAAATATCTTGGCGACAATCAATATCCCTTGAATGAAAGACTAAAAGCCGTTGCAGCAATTTCAGTGCCTTGTGACTTAGCAAGTTCTAGTCATAGGCTCACACATTGGAGCAACTACTTATACGAGCGGGAGTTTCTTAAAACCCTGATGATTAAAGCTAAAATAAAAAAATTACAATTTCCAAAAGACAAATTGTTTGATAACATATCAAGGATAAAGTCCCTGGTTACATTTGACGATTATTTTACCGGCCCAATGCATGGATTTGAAGATTCAGCTGACTATTATCGACAATCAAATTCTTTGCAGTTTTTGAATACAATAAAAAAGCCAGCTCTTTTAATTAGTTCATTAGACGACCCATTTTTAACACCATCATGTTTCCCATTCGACATTGCAAATGAATCTGAATTATTAAGTTTTGTGCCTTTGAATTATGGAGGTCATGTAGGGTTCTACCAACCAAAATCCGATCAACTTTTTGTCGACCAGATCATTGTCAATTACTTGGATGAGTGGTCTAGTCAATAGGTTGTAGAAGGTTAGTAATACCTTTATCAATTCCTCTCAGTGCCCCTGCCCTAAATGGTGTGAGTGGCTTATAGGTGTAAAATTTTAGAGCCTTCAGTATTTTTCTCCCACTTTGACAATGCTCAGTGTACCGCTTTAGGGTCGTGAAAGAAATGCATTAACTTTTACGAAAAATAAATATAAACACAAACCACTATCACAGATATAACAATCCCGGCCTGTTTTACATATTTCCAAGGTGTGATATCTACTTGCTCGGTGTATCTCTGTTCGAATGGTGTAGATCTAGGCGATATCTTTCCTATTATCAACATAATGATTGAATTAAGTACAAATAAGAAAGCCATGACGTGTAAAAAGTGTGGATAAGCTGCTTTTTTGATATTGGCTAAAGCATCTATATCTGTAATACCCAAAGCCGTTGCTTCATCTAAGCTAATGCCTTCAAAGTATGGCTTTAGTGCAAATTGACTAATGAGGTATAATACAACTCCTAAGCCCAAGCCAATTTTGGCAGCTTTTGCTGGAACGAATTTGGTAAAGAAACCTACTACAATTATTGTCAATATTGGTATAGAGTAACAACCATTGATCTCCTGTAAGTATCCAAACAACCCATCTGGAGCGTTTGCAATAAAAGGTGCTATAAACATAGCAAATATGGCTAAAACAGTTCCAAATATCTTTCCTGCTTTAACTACGGTTCTCTCATCTGCCTCGTGATTAAAGTGTTCTTTATAGATGTCTAAACCGAATAAAGTGACTGAACTGTTAAGTGCTGAATTAAACGAACTCAATATAGCTCCAAATATAACTGCTGCAAAAAATCCTAGCAATGGTGCTGGTAGCACTTCTCTAACCAATGTAGGATATGCCTCATCTCCATTTTCTAATGCTCCATCAAACATGTGCCATGCTATAATACCTGGCAGAACCACTATGAGTGGACCTAATATCTTAATAAAACTTGCCAACAATAGTCCTTTTTGGCCTTCTACCAGATTTTGTGCTCCTAATGCTCTTTGAATTATAGCCTGATTTGTACCCCAGTAGAATAACTGTACAAGCATCATCCCTGTAAAAATAGTAGCAAATGGTACTGATGAAGTGGAAGATCCAATGGCATTAAATTTTTCAGGATTAGCTGTTGTCAATATTGTTACACCATCCATAATACTTCCATCCCCAATGGCCATTAAACCAAATACTGGAATCATCAGACCTCCAATTAACAATCCAACAGCATTGATAGTATCTGAAACTGCTACCGCCTTTAACCCTCCAAATATCGCATATATAGATCCAATTATACCTATTCCCCATACACACAACCATATACTTTGCGTCTTAGTAATATCTAGCAACTCTGGAATATTAAACATGGCAGTAAATGCTACCGCACCTGAATACAATACTATAGGTAATAATACAACTACATAGCCTGTTAAAAATAGACCAGAAACCAAAGTTTTTGTCATGGTATCATATCGATCTTCTAAATATTGTGGTACCGTACTAATACCTCCTTTAAGATACCTAGGCAAAAGCCATATAGCTGTCACAACCATAGCAAGGGCTGCTAATGTCTCCCACACCATTACTAAGATACCTTCGTTATAGGCTGACCCGTTAAGTCCAACAATTTGCTCCGTTGAAAGATTAGTTAACAATAAAGACCCTGCTATTACTACAGCCCCTAGACTCCTTCCTCCTAAGAAGTAACCATCAGACGTATTTTCATCTGTAGAACGTGTTGCTAAATAAGCAATAAATGCCACTAAAAAAGTAAATCCAAGGAAAGAAATAATGCCGATCATATTTAGTTGGTGTGGTTTTAACAATAAAAGACCAAGATATAAAAAAATGATTAATAAGCTTAAAGTTGAAAGTTAATTTTTTGTCATGCTATTAATGAATAAAAAAAGGGAATGTTGATGCCTAATGGCTTGTTAAAGACTCAGGCTTATATATGTCATCAACTGTGATCTAAATTAATCGTATTTAATCATAACAGCTAAACAATTAATCAATAGGTAGAGGCCCATATAAACAAAGCGCATCTTTTAATTAAAAATTGTCGTTAATCAACAACAATTGGTATTCAGAAAAATTCAAAACTAAATTATTGATAAAAATAACCATTCACATCAGTCTTAACAGTATATTTGCAACTATATGAAGAATACAAGAAATTTTTGTGTAATTGCCCATATCGATCATGGTAAGAGTACCTTGTCTGACAGGCTTTTAGAGTTTACCAAGACTATATCTGAAAGAAAGATGAAAGCTCAAGCTCTAGACAATATGGACATAGAAAGAGAAAGAGGAATCACTATAAAAAGCCATGCCATTCAGCTGTATTATAAACATACAGATGGTCAAGACTATACATTCAATTTAATTGATACACCAGGTCACGTAGATTTCTCATATGAAGTCTCTAGATCTATTGCCGCATGTGAAGGTGCATTACTTTTAGTAGATGCAAGTCAAGGAATCCAAGCACAAACCATATCAAATTTATATCTTGCAATTGAGCATGATTTGGAGATCATCCCCGTCCTAAACAAAGTAGATATGGAGTCTGCAATGGTAGATGAAGTTTCTGATCAAATTATTGATTTAATCGGTTGTAAAAAAGAAGACATTGTCCTAGCAAGCGGAAAAACTGGTATTGGTATTCAAGAAATCATGGATGCTATTGTAGCTAGAGTTCCTGCTCCTATAGGAGACCCAAAAGCCCCGCTACAAGCATTGGTTTTCGATAGTATGTTTAATTCATTTAGAGGGGTTGTTGCCTACTTTAGAATATTGAATGGAACGATGAAAAAAGGTCAAGGGATCCGATTTTTCAATACAGGAAACGAATACAATGCTGAAGAAATAGGGATACTTCAAATGTCCCAAATACCTAAAGACACTCTAGAGGCAGGTAATGTAGGATATGTAATTACAGGTATTAAGGAAAGTAAAGAGATTAAGGTAGGTGATACAATCACTAGTACAGATAATCCATGCTTAGAAGGCATAGATGGATTTGAAGATGTAAAACCAATGGTATTTGCTGGACTCTACCCCATTGAGAATGAAGATTTTGAAGCATTAAGAGATAGCCTTGAAAAGCTTCAGTTAAATGATGCATCTTTAGTGTTTGAGCCAGAGACATCAGTTGCACTAGGATTTGGATTTAGATGTGGATTCCTAGGAATGCTGCATTTAGAGATAATCCAAGAGCGATTGTCTAGAGAGTACGATCAAGAGGTAATCACTACTGTTCCTAACGTATCATATATCGCATTTACTAAAAAAGGTGAAGAATTAAAAATTAGAACACCTAATGACTTGCCAGAGATTACAACATTAGAAAGAGTCGAAGAGCCGTATATCAAAGCCTCAATGATTACTAAACCAGAATATATTGGTGCAATCATCAATTTATGCATGGATAAAAGAGGTATCTTAACAAAGCAAATATATTTGACCACAGAAAGAGTGGAGTTGACATTCGAGTTGCCTTTGGCAGAAATAGTTTTTGATTTTTACGATAGATTAAAGTCACTCTCAAGAGGTTATGCTTCATTTGATTACACTCCTATCGGATATCGAGCATCTGACTTGGTGAAACTTGATGTAAGGCTTAACTCAGAACCTGTTGATGCACTTTCATCATTGGTACATAGAGACAAGGCAGATCCATTTGGAAGAAAGATGTGTAGCAGACTGAAAGAGTTGCTACCTAGACAGCAGTTTATGATTGCGATACAAGCTTCTATCGGACAAAAGATCATCGCAAGAGAGACAATTTCTGCGTTAAGAAAAGATGTAACTGCTAAGTGTTATGGTGGAGATATAAGTAGAAAACGTAAACTACTAGAAAAGCAGAAGAAAGGAAAGAAGAAAATGCGTCAAGTTGGTAATGTAGAGGTGCCACAAAAGGCATTTTTAGATGTATTGAAATTGGAGTAATTTCTTTTGGTTAATCTGTAAAGTTGGTTATAATATGTAAGCTAGAGTTTAATTACTCACAGTCATTTCATATACTAATTTATCACCAGTCTGACAATCTAATATTTCGCATATTTTTCTACAATAGAATATCTAATTGCTTTTGCTTTACCTGTTTTCAATATTGAGAGCTTTGCATTTGTGGTGCCTATCTCATTTGCTAATTCTTTACTCCGCATTTTTCTTTTTGCAGGCATTACGTCAAGAATAATTATAATACTCATAGCGGCAATTCACTTTAATCAGATCTGTATTATTATCACAGTATCCTAATTATATGATTTCTAGTTTTTTCTATTATATATTCAATAAATTCATATATAATCTTAACTTTGTGAAAACAACCTCTACCATGACACTCAAACGGACCATCTTATTATCCATCATACTTTTTATATATTCTCATACAAATGCAGCCCACATTATTGGTGGAGAGGTCACCTACGAGTGCTTAGGATTTAATCAAGCGACAAATTCTAATAATTATCGAGTGACACTATCTATGTATAGGGATGCAACTGGAGGAGGTGCTCAATTTGACAATCCTGCCTTTATTGGGGTTTTTCAACAAGGGAGTAGTGTAGGTGATTGGATTTTCATAAATCGATTAAACATTAATCATCAAGATATTATCACAGTACCATACGGAAGTGATTGTGTTGAAGAACTGCCTAATTTAGTTGTCCAGAAGGCAACTTATTCGTTTGAGGTCTCTCTTCCTATATCAGACAAACCGTACCAAATAGCTTATCAAAGGTGCTGTAGAAACAATACGATCTCAAACATTGTCAATCCAGGAGCAACTGGAGATGCTTTTACAGTAATAATTAAATCAGAGCAGTCATCAACTTGTAATAGTAGTCCTGTTTTTGACAATTACCCTCCAGTTCTTATTTGTGCTGGCAAACCATTACATTTTGATCACTCTGCAAGTGATCAAAATGGAGATAGTTTGGTATATGAGTTTTGCAATCCAATTTCAGCGGGTGGGACTGATGGAGCAACCACACCAGGAGACCCTAACTCTTGTACGGGTGTCATTCCTTTTCCAGATAATTGCCCGCCTCCTTATGCAGAAATACAATTTTTACCACAATATTCTGTACAAAACCCGATGGGTGGCAACCCTCAAGTCACAATCAATCCAAAAACAGGATTAATATCTGGGACCCCAAATATGGTAGGTCAGTTTGTGGTAGGAGTTTGTGCCAATGAGTATCGAGATAGCATATTGATCGGTTCCATCCGAAGGGATTTTCAATTTAATGTGAGAGCATGTCAAAATGTATCTGATACTTTGAGCTATGCCATTTGTCCCAATGATTCTATCATAGTAAATGATCAGGTTTTTAAAAGTGGTGGAACATTTACTCAAAATTTGGAAACAGCAATTGGATGTGATAGTACGCTGTATATTTTAATTACTCAAAAAGAAAATACAACCTCTACATTTGAAGCTAGTTTTTGCCAAGGATCTAGCATCGTAGTTAATGGTACTTCATATTCCGTTGGTGGCGTTTATACACAAATGTTAACTAATGCAGCGGAGTGTGACAGCACAATAATTATAAATTTAGAAGAAATACCTACGACAAATGGGCAATTAGATTATACGTTATGTACCGACGAGGAAATCATTGTAAATGGACAAATTTATACCGAAGCGGGCATATTTACTCAAACTTTACAAAATGCAATTGGTTGTGACAGCATGCTACAAATCAATATATCTGAAGGAGAAGTCAGCTCAGTAAGTTTTTACTATTCGTTGTGTAATGGTGACAATTACGAAGTCAATGGTATTAAATACGAATTAGCTGGGCAGTATAATCAAATACTTACGTCCTCAACAGGATGTGACAGTATCATCAATATATTCATTGCCCCATGTGATGGCAGCATCTATTACGATTTAGAGCAATGCGATGCCTCAACTCCAGAACAAGGCATGGATTACATGGAATTCTTGCCTTCTGATGTCGTACAACCAAGTTGTGGACAAATAGAAGGAGGAAATATTCATAGAATCAATCCTGATGAAAACAAACACTCTTGCTCATCAGGTCATGAGAGCCCTCTGTCAATGTGTGTAAGCACTTCACCAACTTGTGATCTAGACTCAGTGGATCGTACACCTATTTCTATCGAATTTGAAGTAGTTGCTACGGATAGCACATTCATCAATTTTAATCACCTAATATTTCAACAAAAAGGACCAGAAATGTTCAGTTGGGTAAGCGGAAATAGTGGGATAAATAATTTTCCGACTAAATATGCCATTAGAATCCTAAAAGATAGTGTAGAGGTGTTTTCTAAAACAGATGTACCTGCAACAACAGTATGGCAAGAAGAGAAGTACGACTTTTTTGATAACACCTTATTCCACGTATCTGGGACGAGTAAATTTACAATTGAATTGACACCTTATTGTTCTATTGGAAATAGCGGTAAGGTCAGTGTTTGGGATATTGATGATGTTACCATTTACCTATCGTGCAACAACAAAGTTACGAGGAAGATTAGTGGCAAAATAGTCAATATGAACAGCTTACTAGACGATACATATTTGATTAGAAAAGGTGGTGATAAGGCAGTAAGGAAGAAAATCACACAAGCTGGTACTTTCAATATCACTAATAATGATGTCAACCATGCTTATGAATTCAGTATGTTTAACGATAATAATCCCAACAAAGGAGTAAGCACATACGATTTGGTATTGGTGCAGAAGCATTTATTAGGTATTAAAATGTTTACTTCGCCATTAGAATACATTGCTGCGGATGTCAACAATGATCAAAGAATATCTGCAGCCGATTTAATAGAATTAAGACGAATCATACTCGGTATAAGTACCACATTTAAGAATGTAGACAGCTGGAAGTTTGTGGATGAATCCAAAATATTGCCTGGTATTAATCCATGGGAAATCAATGATTATATAAAAGTAATGCCTGATCACAACGATGTTAATAACCTACAGTTTAAGGCGATAAAAATGGGAGATATTGATGGCGCATTAAAAGGATATAATTAATTTTCTTAAACATATGTTTTATGGGCCTTAAATGATGCCACAAAAATAAATATATTGGTATTCTAACTAATCTTTATTAAAGGAGATAAACACTTGCGGTAAGAACTATCATCGTCACAACTACTAAAGTCACAAAGAGAGGTAAAATAAATTTCAACCACTTATCAAACCCAACATTGACAATGGCAAGTGATGCTAAGATCAATCCAGTTGGGTTGATAAAAAAGAACAATCCCATTCCATATTGATAGGTGTTTACAATCACTTCTCTTCCTATGCCTACCGTATCAGCCAATGGGGAGAATACTGGCATGGTAAGCACCGCCATACCCGAGGAAGATGGTATAAAAAACGACAATCCACTATATAAAAACAGCATAATATTGACAAACAATCCCTTTGGCATCCCTTCCGTAACATGACTAGCATAATACAACATGGTGTCGCTAATGAGGCCATCATCCATCAAAACAGAAACACCTCTTGCAATCCCGATGATAAAAGCGACTCCTAAAAGATCACCTGCTCCAGATTGAAAAGCCTCTAGGAATTTGCTCTCCTTTAGCTTAGCTATGAATCCAATTAATACAGTCCCCACAAAGAAAACAGTGGACATTTCAACAAACCACCAGTGTAGTCTTGACACTCCGTAGATCATAATAACAAAACAAAGGGTAAACACCATCAAAATCAACTTATGCCGAGTCGTCATGACCAAGTTTTTCGTACCAACCTTACTGCCAAATTTCGCTTCCAAGGCTTCTTTCTGGTCATAGATTAAGGATTTACTTGGGTCACTTTTAACCTTCTTAGCATAGCGTAATATGTAGTATATCGTGATGGCTAAACAAAGAAGGAGCATGAATATTCGACCATTCAACCCCGTTGTCCAGTTTATGCCCGCAGCGTCCGAAGCTATAATGGAAGAAAAAGGATTTACGGTAGAACACATAGTGCCTACAGCCGACCCTAAAAATATACTTGCCAACCCAACCATTGCATCATACCGAGCAGCTATAAAAACAGGTATAAGGATAGGGAAAAACGCCATGGTTTCTTCTGCAAGCCCAAAGGTGGTTCCGCCGAGTGCTACCAAGCTAGTCACCAGTATAATGAGGAGATATTCTCTACCTTTTAGTTTTTCTGCCAGTCGAGCAATGCCTGCATCGAAGGCACCCGAAATGTTCATAATACCAATCAACCCACCTATAAACAACACAAAAAAGATAATGTCTGATGCAGCAATTATACCTTTGATCGGTGAGGTAATAAATGCACCCAATCCTTGTGGATTTGCAGGTACAGCTGTGTAGGTATTCGGAATTCCTATCCCTTTATAAATATCTCCACTGGTAAATTTTTCCAATGGAATCTTTATTCCAAGTTCGTCCAATGTGCCTTGGGTCGCTGGTAATTGCGTAGTCTCAACTTGGCTTGTCCTATCAAACGCTTTGGACTCTTTATTATACATCAAGCTATCGTATTTACCAGATGGCACTACCCATGTCATTATGGCTACGAAGGCTGCAATGATTAAAAGAATAGTCTGTGCAGAAGGAAAGCTTAGCTTTTTCATAATTGATGTATTAAGTTGTAAATATCGTTAAAATATTGAATCTCTGAAACCCTCTGGATTTTATTCAAAGAACTACCCAAAGAGGATAGGTAACTAAATGAAATAATTGTTTAGTTTTAGTGATTAATTAATTGTCGGCTCATTTAGAATAATTGTGAAGGCTCTATAAAATTGAAGATTAGACTTTGAACTCATTGAGGAATATATTATCCCTATTTATATGCACTTTTTGTATTTATATCCTTGATGGACAAATAGTCTTTAATAGGTATACTACAGAAGAAGGACTACCTCATGATATCACGTATGAAGTTATTCAAGATGATAATGGTTTTATTTGGATAGGCACAGAAATTGGATTGGTGAAATTTGATGGTAAAGAGTTTAGCCTTTACAATACTTTAAATGGCCATCCAATTGGGATTGTTACAAGTTTACTACCTCTATCTAAGGACAGCCTTGCAATTGGAACATGGGGAAAAGGTGTAAAAATTTTAGATTATGATGGTAATGAACTAGCAGTAGTAAACGGCACCATAAATGATGGCTTAAAGTTAAAGTCTTTGACTAAATCTAATGGCGTATTGTATAGCTCCCCTTATTGTGCCCTCATAATGTTTGATAACGAAAAGCAATTTGGTTATGGGTTAGAATCTTATATTCTGTCAAATACCAATAATACTTACTCATTATCCTTTGAGAATGTTATTCAAAATCTAGACAAAAATGTAAAATTTAATAATACATCCATAGATGATAGAATGTATTATTTATTCGAGCCAAAACAAAGCATTTTATCTACCAGTCAGTTAAAAGGTGTTTATTATACTGAAACCAAACTAGTAGATAGCCTCAAGCTCATTCCAGACTTTTTAATGCTTAAAAATAAATATATCTCATGTTTGCAACCTGTAGAGGATATAATTTTAGCAGGTTCCAAGGATACTATTTATTACATCAAACGAGATCACAACCAAATAGAAAAAACGCTAGCACTTGACTTAAAAGGCAACTATGTCTTAAAGATTGTCCCATATTCTAAAAATGAGTTTGTATTTACAACAATCAATAATAAAGGAATCAAATATGTATTCCTTTATGATAAGGGAAAGTTAATTAATTTGAATACGGTATTAGGGCTAAAGAATTCTGTATCTGACATTATGATAGATAATGAAGAAAGCATATGGATTACCTCATATGGTGATGGTATTTTTCATATTCCATATAGACAAAAACCATATGAATACTTGGATAAAAACATATTTAGTGATCCTAATATCGTACAAATTACTAAAGGAGCTGAAGGTCAGATTCTCATGATGGCAACAGATTTTTTGTACGTTGCAAATACCAATGGGGAGATAGTCCATCAATATAAAGTAAGGAATGAATGTAAAAGCGCCAAGTTACTGAATGGTAAATTAATTGCACTTTGTACCAATCCAGAGTTAAAATCTTATAGTAAAGATGTCCTAGAAATGGATGGATTAAACACCAACATAATAGAAGGAGTTGGCGTCATTACATTGAAAGGTAAAACGTTATACATTAATGAGAGAAAAGTAAATATTGATTTTGAAACAGAAATAAAAATAGTTAGTATTACTATAGGAAAAAAGCCAAGCCAATTGTGGGTTACAGACCCTTATTCCTTATTTCTTATAGATTACGTTAATGATACTATAATCTCAAAAATAGATATTACCAGTAATTTTTGTGGTACAAGGATCAATAATTTATTCAATGATGGTGACACTCTTTGGGTAGGTACTGATAGATGTCTTAATGCTGTTGTCAACAACAAAGTGATTGAAGTTGATCTTGAATATGATGGTAATCTCTTTATATATGATATTAAAAAAGACAAACAGAACAACCTTTGGGTAGCAACACAGCTCGGTTTATTTTACAAAGACCAAATGAGTACAAAGAAAATGACACAGTATACTGGACTATTGTCTGACTACTGCAAGTCGATATTCATAGACGACAACAACAAAATCTGGGTATCTGGAAATGCTGGAGTAACCATTATTGATCCGAAGTACTTAAATTTTAACGCTGCTCCAAAATTTAATGTCAAACAAAATAATTGTCACTTTGATTTAAGGACAATAACATTCAACAGATCAAAATCGGTAGAGGTTCAATACAAACTATCAAGCTCAAATAAATGGACTTCTGTCATTAAAAACAAAGTGGACTTTTGTGATCTTAAGCCCGACAGTTATGCTGTAGATTTTAGGTACAGAAATAGCGATGCCAATTGGCAATATTCCTCTACTCACACCTTCAGTATTATTTTACCTTGGCAAGAGACATGGTGGGGCATATCAACTTTAGTTTTTATTGTTTTGGGCATATTTTTAACTGGTATAATCTACCGTTTGAGAAACATCAACAAAAGGAATAAAGTGTTAAATCAATTGATCACCGAAAAAGTTGCCCTAGAAGATCAACTTTCGAATGCTAGAAATAACATTGCAATGGATTTTCATGATGATATGGGAAATAAAATGGCAAGAATTTCTCTGCTTAGCGAAATGTTAACATCAGATGCGACTGTCCCAGAAGATCAACTAAAATCGAAATTAAATCAAATAAGAGATGATGCCAATGTACTTTATAAAAACACAAAAGACTTCATTTGGGCACTCAAAAGTGACAGTAATCATCTTACAGAATTGATAACATACATATCAGATTTCGGAGAAGATCTATTCTATAATTTAGACATTGAGTTTGATATTCACACGGCTTACAAGGAAGATATAATATTGCCTTTCCATTGGAATAGACACATTGTACTTATTTGTAAAGAGGTAATGACAAATGCTACAAAACATGCTTCTTGTAATCACTTTACTTTTGCGGTAACTTTTGAAGACAATACTTTAGTGATCACCCTAAAAGACAATGGTATTGGAATGAACCTCCATCATTTAAATAAAAAAAGTGGCTTAAGTCATATTGAAAAAAGAATGGAGACCATTGGAGGTACATTAAAAATAGACTCACGCCCAAACAATGGTACAACAGTCATACTTACTATGAAAATGGAAAATAATTAAACAGTGGCAACAGCATCCCCTACCCACTAAGGGTAGCCGAATAGATATAATTAATATGTATTTTTGACCATAAACATTAAACGATTGAATAGAGTAGTCATCATAGAAGATAATTTGCCATTAAATGAAGCCTTTGTGGCAATCATCAACTTGTCTGAAATATTCAGAGTAGCTGGCAGTTATACTAATTGTGAAGACGCTATCAAAAACCTAAAAGAAGATAAGCCTGACATCGTGTTGATGGACATTGAATTACCTGGCATGAACGGAGTTGAGGGGACTAAAATCATCAGAAAGTCAATGCCCAAAACACTCGTCATGATTGTTACTGTATTTGAAAATTCAAAAATCGTATTTGATGCCTTATGTGCTGGTGCTACTGGGTATTTAACCAAGAATACCTCCTCCAAAAAACTAATTTCCTCTATGACCGAATTGCTAGAAGGTGGTGCCCCTATGAGCATCAATATTGCAAAAATGGTCGTTCAATCTTTTCAAAAATCTGCGGACTCTATCCTATCTGATCGCGAAACAGAAGTTATAACTTTACTTGCTCAAGGTAAGAGCTACAAAAGCATTGGAGAGCAACTATTTTTAAGTAGAAATACTATAAAATTTCACATCAAAAATATCTACGAAAAGCTTCAAGTCAATTGTAGAGAAGATGCCATTCATATTGCTTCTCAAAAGAAATATATCTAGAATTTTCATCTTTAGGCCTAAAATTTCTACCCTTTTAGGATAGGTATTAAGCTTCAGCCATACGCTACATTTGTTTTATCATAACAAGTTGATCTAATAGCAATCTATAATTATTGTTACCAGACCAATCATTTAAAAATAATATTTAAACCAAGTTATTATGAAACAAAATTATTTAATCCTATTAATTCTATTAACAGGTTGGTCATCAATGTTTGCCCAATCCGAGCCATGTGGTCAGCAATCCACACCAGAGCAAATAGAATATTTACAAACGACATCTTTAGAGCGGGCTCACTACTCAAAAGAAAGATCTCCCAACAGAAACTCGTCAGCCTATGAATGGGTTCCTGTTCAAATATTTAATTTTAGAGATGGAGCAGGAACGTATGATGGTTTTGCTACTCTTCAAATAGAAACAATGATGAGATTGTTGAACGAATCCTTCTACGATCAAGAAATTCAGTTTTTCGAATGTTCCCATTTTCAAACAATAAATTCAAATACTTTATTCGATTTTGATATATCCGAAGAACCTCAATTAGCAACTTATGATGTTTTAAATGTAATTAATATCTACTTATTTAATACCGTCAAAAATGGATCGGCGAGCTATTGTGGATATTCATTTCTTCCTCCAAGTACCGATAAAATAATCTTGAGCAAAGATTTTGGTTGTGCCCCTTGGAACACACTTGTCCATGAAGTAGGACATTATTTAAGTTTATACCATACCCATGGAAAAACCGGAAACACGACTGATGAATTAGTAAATGGAAGTAACTGTACTACTGCAGGTGACGACATTTGTGATACCCCTGCAGACCCCAATCTATATGGACAATTAGGATCAAACTGTGTGTACAACTCCAATTTACAAGATATTAACATGGATTATTATGCACCTGATATCAATAATTTTATGTCTTATGCATTGAATGATTGTAGAACCAGTTTCTCTCAAGGACAAAAAAACAGAATGGCCTATTCATTAGCTAATGATCGTAGTTATTTAAATGGTTGTAGTCATCCTGGGTTTTGTGAGACTCCAATTTCTACTTTTCCAGTTCTTTTTGATTTTGAAAACAGTATGGACGGATGGTGGTATGGATACAATGCTGAATATCCTAATTTATACCATCAACCAACATCAGGACCATCTCCTAATCCTGGTTATGGCCCAACAAGTGCCAATAGTGGATCATATTACCTAACATTCGATGGAGCTCAATCGACTTCTTCTGATAGGTATTTTTTCCTAAATAGCCCTTGTCTTGACTTGAGTACTATGGTGTCTCCTCAATTTACAATAGATTATATGACTACAGGAGCTATGTACAACGAAATTGTTGTACAAATTTCTACGGATGGTGGTTATAACTGGGGTGAAAACACAATGTTATATTATACAGGAGGTGATCAAGGTGCTATATGGCATACCGCTATAATCGACTTAACTATTTATGCAAATGAACCCATTGTAATGCTAAGAATTGCAGGCGGCTTATATGCCACTGAAATTGCAGATATCTCTTTTGACAACTTTACTATTTCTGATGCAAATACAAGTTGCCAATTAACAGGCAGTTCATCAGCCTTAGATGTTAGCTGCAACAATGCAAATGACGGGTCAGCTGATGTTGCTATAACAAGTTCTTTTGTTGCTCCTTTAAGTTATTCATGGAGTAATGGGGGTTCAAATTCAGTGATTTCTAACATCTTAGCAGGTAGCTATAACGTGACAGTTACGGATGGTCAATCTTGTAGTTTTGTAAGTAATGTAGTTGTAAATGAGCCATCAAACATCATAACAAGTACACAGTTAACCAATGCCACAAATGGTAACAATAATGGCTCAATCTTGGTGACCACTTCGGGCGGAACACCTTCTTATTCCTATGCATGGTCTAATGGTTCTACTACCTCAAACAATACTAATCTGGCTCCAGGCAACTATACTCTTACTTTGACAGATGCAAATGGGTGTATTTATACGAATTCCTATACAATTATCGATCAAGTCTCTTGTAATCAAACTTTTAATAGTTTTCCATACAATGAAAATTTTGAGTCAGGTTTAGGAATTTTTGTTCAAGAAGGAAGTGATGACTTTGATTGGACGCAATGGTCTGGATCAACTCCAACAAATGGAACAGGTCCGAACTCAGCTAAAAATGGATCATATTATTATTACACTGAAGCTTCAGGCGGGAATAGTCCCTCAAAATTAGCTCAACTGAAGACTGGGTCTTGCTTGGATTTGTCAGCATTGAACAATCCAATATTTACTACTTATTACCACATGAAAGGCAAAGATATTGGTACATTTTCTATAGAAATAAGTATTGATAATGAACAAACATGGACCACTGTATTTTCTAAAACAGGAAAACAAGGAAATGGATGGAAATTTGCTGAAATAGATCTTATACCTTACAAAACTGCTACTACAATGATAAGAATAAGTGGTCTTACTGGGAATGGTCACAAATCAGATATGGCAATTGACAAGGCATTTATAGGAGAAAACCCAACTCCTGACTTTGCTCCGAGCAGTCTAGTCTCAAATGAGGATTTCGAAATGTTACTGTTTCCAAATCCAACAACCAATGAATTTGTTATCACATTAAACGAGTCAACTACTGAGCTTGAGGTTAAAAATTTAGAAATTTATAATACTCTAGGTCAAATAGTTTTAGTGCAAGAAGACTACAATTTAAATGAAATTATCTCCACAAACCAATTGAAACCGGGTAATTATTTGGTGAAAATAGCTACACTATCAGG
>JBBKVK010000259.1:0-4270 GCA_037968395.1 Saprospiraceae bacterium
CCTTTTCCTAACATAACCTCGATCATTTATATCTAATTTATCAATCACCCAATCATAATGCTTTCCCAAATGTGCATCTACAAAGTTCAGATGTTCTTGTTCCCCTGCAAATCTTACTCTACCATAAAAGTCATCATCCCAAGTCAAACCTGGAATTCCACATTGCGGCGCTACGCCATCGTTTTCTACGAGCTTATGAGGCCTTGGATTACCTGGAGCAGGTTCTACTGTGCCATACTGCCATACTTCTTCAAAGTTAGTAGGGTCAAATTCTTTAGTGGGATCAACGTCTGGAGCAGAACATGCATTCTCTGGAGCTAAAGCATAGAAGTATCCTAGTTTATTACCCGGAGCAAGAATTTCTGCTTCAAGAATAGCATGTGCCATACCTACAGCATAAGCAAATCCCATACTGTGGGAGACAATGTCGATTTTATTTACCTTTTGCATCATCTCCATATTTTTGTCTTAAATACTCCTTCCACTCCTTGGTCTCAAAGATCGGCTCCTCGGCTCCCCATAACTTATCCCACCAGGTCACCTTTGGCTGGTAGCTTAGCTTGGGTTTTTGCTTTCCTTTTACCATGTCCTCTTTCATCCTTTCTAGCTGTGTGCTGTCTATTTTTCTAGAATTGTAATATTCTGTTAATTCTATGAATGCTGCTGACTCTGATTCTACTTCGTCAAGGGTTTTACCTGTTAGTGATCTTACACTTGTCTCTTCATCTAATCGCTTGTAATTAATCGCTATTCCATTATCTTTGAAGATTATAAATCGACCAAATAATTGCTCATGAGCCATATAGCTTAACTCTTCCCATGTGAAGGGCTCGTATATATCATACTTGTACCCATCCCTCATCGCTATTAAATTATACTGTCCTACATATATATGCCACTTCCCTTCTATCTTTACACCGTACAGGGATTGGATAAGGTCGCTGGAACCACCCTCCCAAGGCTTTGAAAGAGAATTTAGAGTAGTATACAATTTATCTCTATTCTTATTAAATACAATTAATGAATCGACCTTACTGTCAAGCAGAGTATTCAATAATGTAGAACTAATATTTTCCTTTTTCATTTTAGAAATTTCTTTTGTAATTTCTAAATATATGCTAGAATAAGAAGACCAGTTTTTCCTAACATATTCTTGAACCGACTGCTCTTTAGCACCCCTTGATGTAGAATTTGCACAATTTAATAACCCGAACATAACAAAGAAAATTATTAATATTTTTGATTCTATTCTTAACATCTAATTTCTCTTTTTAATTGTTGGCTTTGATCTCGGATCTACAAATATCCACCCATAGTTAATCACATAGTGAGCTTCATTGAATTTACGAATGGATTTGTTTTGCTTTGTTTGGGGAATAAAGACATTAAATGCTGTTTCTAACCCATTAATCCCTATCTGTGGGGCTACGCCATCCTGATGACATGCTTTCTCTCCGCCTTGATCAGTAGGTAGAAAGTTGCTGCCATACTGCCACACTCCGTCAAAGTTGTTAACATTTAGCCGATATAGGGGTTGTGTGCTTGTAGCATGCCCGATAGCATTCTCAGGAGCTATCACATAGAAGTATCCTAGTTTATTACCATCCGTGAGATAATGTTTTTTTGTTGAATTATTGGGATCTGGTTTGCTCAATTCATCTGCCATACCTTTAGCAAATGCATAACCCATAGAGTGGGCTACGATGTCGATTTTACCTGATATCTTACCATCATTAGGATTTCTTGCTACCCTGACTTTATTAGCCACTATATTATCCCAAAGTTTGATTGCTGCAGCCTTGCCCAACTTATATCTCTCTTCAAATCCGCTAGGGTTTGGAGTTTTATTTAGAACACATGTAGCACACTTAGCTAGATTGCTGCATGATGTAAGACTTGCTCCAAATGCTGCCATATCTAGATGGTTAGCTGAGTGGATACCATGATGACCATCGACATATACTATGTTCTCATTATTGATCGCTTCAATAAATTGATTTCCTACCTTATTCCAATAGTTACCGCCTTCATAGAAATCATTACATGTATTGATTGATTCTTCTGCAGTTTTCGTCGGGTGTTCCCATCCTAGATTCCACCATTTTCCTCCTCCTGCAAAAGGGTTTAACTTAGGACGATACCCGTTTGAAAATATCAGTAAATTAGATACAATATTAGGATTTATATAATCTCTAAATCCATTTTTATTATCTGATTGTAAAACACAACATTGTTTTGTTATATACCCAACTGTGTTCCAATATGTCTTGCCATAAGAAGCATATAACTTGTCTGCACAAGGCCTTAATGTACGGTAATCTGTCTTGAAAAAATTTAATCGAACTTCAGCATTGTTACTTATCTTGTAGGCTTCTTCAAAAAACTTATCAGATCCACTATTATCCAATTCTGGATTAACAACC
The DNA here is from genome assembly GCA_037968395.1 of Saprospiraceae bacterium. GTDB lineage: Bacteria > Bacteroidota > Bacteroidia > Chitinophagales > Saprospiraceae > JADKBO01. The sequence continues at coordinate 2,424 of JBBKVK010000259.1, forward strand.
AAATCAAAAGAATTTCCTTGATTTGGAAAAGTTAATCCAACATAAGGATAATAATATTTACCTATATAAATATCTCTAGCAAATATCACTCTTCCATTCAGTTTTTGATCATATTCGAATGAAGAATCTTGATTTTTGATGGAACAAATTAAATCGTATATAGTCTGTTTGGCTTCTCTTCTTGCTATGGGCTTCTCAAAATAAACAGTTAGCCAATGCTCTTCAATACAAGGAGATATTTCTAAATTAAAACCTCCATCATAGATATACCCTACCAGAGATTGATTAATAGTATAATCAGTTGATTCAAAGGTGCATTGCATTCCAGGACAACAAGCAGAGGTTTTACCTATTTGAATATCTGAACCAACTAATGCATTAGATTGCAAATCTTCACTAAATAACCCAGCGATATCGTTATAGTATCCTTTAGACAATGTCACCAATTCATTGCCATGGTATGCGTAATTTTCTATTCCATTATTTTCAAATCCCACAAGTACTCCTTCAGCTAAATTTGGGTTAGTTTCAGAATTAGAAAACTTAAAATTACTCAAATTTTCACTTAGTATTGGAATTCCAGATGAAGTAAGAAGATGCATATTGCTAGATAGTTGTGTATTCGGTTCACAAACTTCTATAGGTTGAAAGCCCATAGTTCTGTGGGGCATAAATATATTGCTATGAATAACTCTTGATTGCTCGCTACTATTTGAATTCGTTGATATTATCTCATCATGAATACTACCCAAGTGTCCAAATTGGTCAAAATTTGGATCATCAGCTTTAATGGGTAAAGTGAATTCATATGGAATCTGTCCCTTTACAAATTCAATTCCTTGGTATTGTAGTTTGTTTCCGAAGTAGGTATGAGCCCAGATGCCTGCTTGATTTTCATAGAGTTCACTTTCAAAGGATTCTATTAAGGACTCTCCATTAGTACCGCAAAGACATTCATTTTTAGTAGTAATTACTTTACCATTGAGATCTTTTATGGGTTGAAGTTATTCATCACTTCTATTAGCGATAAGTTTAAATCTATTACTTGAGTGCTACTTTGATCATATTTTATTTGGCTAATGTCACAAATTCCACTTCTATTTTCAATTTCATCATCACGTAACGCTGGCAAATCGTCTCTCCATATTGGAATAGCATAAAAGCCTGCATTTTCGAAATACGATTGAATTTTACTAGGGTCTGCTAAGTCAAAAACCTCAAATTCAATGGATCTTTCACAAACTATTTTATCAACGTTGGTTTTTATTGTCAATTTCCAACGTCCTGTCTTACGAAGGATAGCTTTCTTAGTTTCGATGATTGGCTCAGTAGGGTGTTCTAAGCTTTCCCATTTGTAGGTCAGGAAATCTTCATTACAAGTTACAGTGACTCCTTTATTGAGACTACATATCCCAGGAAATTCAGGAGTTGTGGAAATTTCGATTTCTGGTTTTACAAAGTTACCAGTAGCGTCGGGGGTTTGGGCATAACTAATATTTATAGCAAATAAAGTTATACATAAAAAGTACATCACTTTTATGAAATCAAACATAGCGGTTTGTTTTTGTTTAGTAAAATTTTTTCAGTGTAGGAACTGCATTCAAGGTTTAGGGTATAGCAAAGATACGGTTACATGTGACAAAAACAAATATTTATTACATTTATTGCCTGTTTATCAATATATTAAATATTATATATTTACATAATACATAATTTACAATCAATTATACATTGAAATAAATATGATGCTTTGTGATTCATTTTTTATGATATAGTGATTTTCACTAAATTTAGGTGTCTCCTATTTAGTGTCTAACTGAAAATATTACAATGAGCTACTTCTTTAT
>JBBKVK010000260.1:0-5847 GCA_037968395.1 Saprospiraceae bacterium
ACTCTATACTTTACAGTATTTAATGGAATAACTTTAGAAATTAACACTATTGAATTTAACTCACAAACTGTAGGAGATCCAGAATTGAAAATATCAATTCCTTTTGATTCAAAAGGAGGTGGTCAAGGTGATTTAGAAATTTCCCCAGATGGGTTAACTCTTGCATTTGCAAATTGGACAAACATTACTTCTAGAGATATTTTAATCTTGGATATCTGTGGCGAGGAGTTAGTTAACCCCCGATTTGTAGATAGCGATTTCAATTTTATTATTGAACTAGAATTTTCTTCCAATAGCAAAAGGCTTTTTGTTGGGCAAGGGGGAGCCTCAAGTGTAGGTAATAATCTTTTTAGTATTTTAGTACCTACGAATAATTATATAATAAATCCAACAACGGATAAAGTGCCTTATACAGTTACTTCAGGTAATCTATCAATAGAATTAGGCAAGGATGGAAGAATATATTTTTCAAATGGGTGGTATAATACAACGCTCAATTATATTGAAAATTCAAACGAAATAGCAACTGATATCATTGTATCTTCTTTGAGTTTAAACATATTTAATGGGATTGGTGTTAGCCCAAGTTTTGTGGATCATTATTATAAAAGACAAGATCACTCCTACTATAGAATAATCCACAATCACCCATTAAAATTATGTCAAGGAGAAGATATTGAACTTTCAAGTAGTGTGCTTGATGGTAATTTATGGGTTGTTAATGGAATGAATGTTAGTAGCAACGCAATTTTGACTTTAAATTTGGTAGAAAATACGTCAATTCAATTATCTAACGTAAATTATCCATGCCAGCCACCAGAAGTAGTTGTTTTTGAAGTTGATTCTAAAGTTGATGCAACATTTTATTTAGATACACTAAATTGTAACAATCAGTATAGTTTTCATGCTGTATTAGAAGATATAACTATTCCTATTTCATGGTTTTTAAATGGGGAGTATTATTCAAGTTTCATTTTGGATACATTATCAATTACAGAGGACGCAACTATTGAATTGAAGTTAATAACACACCCGAACTCCGCTTGTTCTGATTCTACAGCTGTCTATTTAGATTTAGAATACATTGAACCTTATAAAATCGTTTATAATAGCCCATTAGTATTGTGCCAAGGGGAAGAAGTTAAGCTATCAAGTAATATAAATGATGGTAATGTCTGGTTTGTAAATGGGGTTCAGTTTAGTGATGCTAATGCAATTACTATTGAGATGATAGAAAACACCACCATTGAGTTATTAAATATTAATTACCCATGTCAGGCAGTTGAAATTGTGACTCTTGAATTTATAAAAAATATTAAAGCTGAATTTGAATTTACTGAATTAGAATGTCCTAATAACTATGGACTTGTGGCAACAGCAGAGGGCTTTGAAACAGACATTATTTGGTATTTAAATGGTGTTTATTTGTCTAACCAAAGTTTAACTAATTTTACTATTTTAGAATCAAATCCCATACAAATTAAACTAGTAACAAATCCAGGAACTCTTTGTGCAGATTCAATTACAAAAACTTTTGAGATAGAGTATGTTAATCCATCAGAAGATAAATATATCTCGCCTAATATTTTTTCACCAAATGGCGATGGTATAAACGATTATTTTTGTCCTCTCCAATATATTAACACAATGCGAAAAGGACGATTTTTTGTATTTGATAGGTGGGCAAATTTGGTATACAAAGGCGATAAATTAACAGACTGCTGGGATGGCAAATTTAATGGGATATCTAGTGAAGAAGGAGTTTATACTTTTATTTTAGAAGCAGACTCATATTCATATTGTGATCTATTTTCACAAAAGATAAATGAAATCGGAACAATAACTCTAATTTATTAAATTATTATAATAATGCACATCATTTATTGATTTGGGTATTTAAATATAGAAAAATTAATAATATATATTATGTAAATGTATTATTTTAATATGTTATCTTTGTTGAAATTACAAAGAAGAATTAAAATATATATGAACAATAAATCCATCTTAATTACTGGAGGAACGGGATCTTTAGGTAAAAAATTAGTAGAAAGAATATTTAAGACTTTTCCTGAGGTAGCAAGGGTAGTAGTGTTTTCAAGAGACGAACTCAAACAATATGAAATGGGGTTGCTATACCCTAAATCGGATTACCCAAACTTACGATTTTTTATAGGTGATATAAGAGATGAGCCAAGGTTTAAAAGAGCATGTGAAGGAATCGACATCATTATCCATGCAGCAGCATTGAAACAAGTGCCTACTGCAGAATACAATCCTTTTGAATGTATAAAAACAAATGTGTTAGGGGCTCAAAATGTTATAAATGCTGCCTTAGATTCGGGAGTTTCAAAAGTGGTAGCACTTTCTACAGACAAAGCTGCGGCTCCAATTAATCTTTATGGTGCCACAAAATTGTGTAGCGATAAATTATTTATTGCTGCCAACAATATGAAAGGTAAAAGAGATATAAAGTTTTCTGTAGTAAGATATGGTAATGTGATGGGCTCCCGAGGGAGTGTAATTCCCTTTTTTATTGAAAAAAGAAAGGATGGAGTTCTTCCAATTACTGATATGAGAATGACTCGATTTAACATTACCCTCGATCAAGGTGTGGATATGGTGATGCATGCCATAAAAAATGCTTGGGGTGGGGAAATATTTGTGCCTAAAATACCATCATATAAAATTACAGATGTAGCAACAGCCATTTGCCCAAAATGTGAGCAAAAAGAAATTGGTATTAGACCTGGAGAGAAAATCCACGAAGAAATGATAACTCAAGCAGACTCCTTTACTACTTTTGATTTAGGAAAATATTATACCATATTGCCACAAGTTACCCCTTGGTCATTAGAGAAATATATGGAAGTAGAAAATGCAAAGCAAGTACCAGTTGGATTTAGCTACAATTCTGGCGAGAACGACGAATGGGTTAGCCCTGAAGCAATGAGAACACTGATTAAAGAACATATTGATCCAAATTTTAGCATATAGTTGATGAAAAAGGTTTTACCATATGGAAAGCAATATATTTCTGAGGAAGATATAAATGTGGTTATTGAGTCTCTTAAGGGCGATTATTTGACACAAGGAACAACAGTTAATTTATTCGAAGAAGCATTTGCCCACTACATAGGGTGTGAATATGCAGTAGCCGTTAGTAACGGCACAGCTGCATTACACTTATGTGCCATGGCATTAGAAGTTGGCGTGGGGTCCAAAGTTCTGACAACACCCATCACCTTCGCAGCTAGTAGTAACTGTGTAAAGTACTGTGGAGGGGATGTAGAATTTGTTGACATAGACCCCAAAAACTACTTAGTTGACATAGAGGCATTACGGCACAAATTGAATTCACACCCTAAAGGCACATTCTCAGGAGTAATACCTGTTGATTTTGCAGGAAGAGCGGTCAATTTGGAAGAAATTAAAAAATTAGCCGATGAATTTAATCTATGGATTATCGAAGATGCATGTCATGCTCCTGGAGGTTTTTTTGTAGATTCAGATGGGAGCAATCAAAATTGTGGGAATGGAAAGTTTGCCGACCTAGCAATATTTTCTTTTCACCCTGTAAAGCATATTGCTACAGGCGAAGGCGGGATGATAACTACAAATAATGAAGCATTATACCATAAACTTTTAAAGTTGAGAACTCATGGAATCACCAAGGATAGAAATCAGTTTGTGAATTCTACTGAAATGGCTATAGGCACTGGAAGGGATACTGGGGAATATCCAGGGTGGTATATGGAAATGCAGGAGTTAGGGTATAATTATCGGATCACAGATTTTCAATGTGCACTTGGTATTAGCCAACTTAAGAGAGCAAATTGTGGAATAGAAAGAAGAAAGGAAATTGCTAAACGATATGAAAAGGCCTTTGAAAACCATAAGAATATAATAGGTCAATCTGGATTTATTGAAGGCCATGCTTACCACCTATATGTAGTCGAAGTGGAAGATAGGTTGGGATTGTATAATTATCTGCGATCAGTAGGTATTTATGCCCAAGTACATTATATTCCAACTCATTTGATGCCATATTATAGAGGTTTTGGATGGAAGGAAGGTGACTTACCTAAAGCTGAATCTTATTATAAAAGATGTTTAAGTTTACCGATGTTTCCGACATTGAGTGATGGGGAACAAGATAGGGTGATAGATGAAGTTAAAAAATATTATTTTGAAAACAATATATAGTCATTTAGAATCGGTAAAATCTGTTGGAGAAATAATAAGGCCTAATTATCGTCCTGTTTATCGATCCTCCGCTATTTTTCAGGTATTTCAAAACAAACACTATTCCACGAGAATCTTATTTATGGGGTATTGGTTGTTAAAAAGAAATATAAGTGATAACGCAGCTTTAACCGTAGGAGGTGACCACGTTTTTTAATATTCAATTATAGTAATTACAATCTCACTAATTTCAAGAAAATGATTTTTCAATAATGGCTTTTTTTTTTAAAATAAATTTATATTTAAATGAAAACTACTGAACAAATAGAATTTTGGAATGGCGAATTTGGAAAAGAGTATACTGATAGAAATTCCATGCATCAAGAAGAGTGGGATTCTTTCTACATCAATGAGTGGGGTAGAACAAAAGTCGAAATTAATGAATCTATTCTTAAAGACATCCCTCGAACTGCTTCTATCCTAGAGGTAGGTTGTAACAATGGGCAACAATTAGTAGGATACCAACGATCAGGGTTTTCAAATTTATATGGAGTTGAACTGCAAACCTATGCGGTCGAGAAAGCAAAAGAATTTACAACAAATATCAACATTGTAAAAGGTTCTGGCTTTGACTTACCTTTTAAAGATGATTTTTTCGATATAGTTTGTACAAATGGTGTCTTAATTCATATTGCTCCTGAAGATCATTTTGCTTTTATGTCTGAAATGGTGAGATGCTCTAAAAAATTTATCATGGGTTTTGAGTACTACTCGGATGATTTTCAAGTTATACCATATAGAGGTAATAGTGAAAGAATGTGGAAAGGCAATTTTCCTCAAATATTTATGGACCAGTTTGATTTAAAAATGGTACGTCAAAACCAGATTCCTTATATGAAGTCTAATAATGTTGATATCATTTATTTATTAGAAAAGTAGTTAAATTAGGGTTCAATAAATCTAGATAATTTTTAAACTTTGATCAATATCATGAATTATAAGCGTTTAATTAAAGTTGAACATGGAGTTTTTCCTAAAATAATTCGGCCAATTCAATACGAAGACAGAATTGTAATACGAGAGTGGCGAAATGCTCAAATGAAAGTTTTGAGGCAGAACAATGAGTTAACTTCTGAAGAACAAGACAATTATTTTGAAAATGTAGTAAGTAAACTTTATGAGAAAGAATTTCCTTCGCAAATGTTATGGTCCTATTATTTTAATGATACTATGATTGGTTACGGTGGGTTGGTTCATATTGATTGGGATAATAGAAATGCTGAGGTTTCGTTTTTAAGCGAAACTAGCAGGTCAATTAATGATGATCTTCTAGATGAAGATTGGAGTAGTTTTTTGAATATTCTAAAAACAGTGGCTTTTAAAGAATTAAACTTAAAGAAAATTTACACTTATGCTTATTCAAGACGAAGTAACCTATTTCCAATACTCGAAAAAAACGATCTTAAACTTGAAGCTACTCTAAAGAATCATGTCAAATTAGAAAATGCTTATTTTGATGGTTTATTTCATTCTATTGAAAACAATAAATATGTATTTTTAACTCCAGCAGAAATATCAGATGCAGAACTTTTTTTTAAGTGGAGAAATGAAAAAGAAGCCAGATTGAATTCTATTAATACAGAAAAAGTAGAATGGGAAAAT
>JBBKVK010000261.1:0-11515 GCA_037968395.1 Saprospiraceae bacterium
ACAAAGGTCCATGTCTCATTGAAGTTATCTGGCTGGCCTTGTACTACATCTCCATACAATCCACTCATATTGCCATCATCCCATACTCGTAAGAATACTTGTACATATCCTCTGTCTAATGAGTCTACTAATCCATCTTCGTTTGCATCTACTGTAATGGCATTGATATCTTCACAACAGAACTTCACATATTGACCTTTGTCTGTATCGTTGATATTGTCATCGATGTGGCCTGTATTGTCATAAGTATTGTTATTGTTATGTCCAATATTGCCTATATTATTACAGTCTGGTGCATCTTTCCTTCGAATTTCTAAATATACATCGGTACAATTGTCAAAACTTCCATTGTTGAACGCTTCTGTGTACAATTTAGCATTGCCGTCTCCATCTGGTCCGCCTGTACTCAAGGATACTACTACGTCCCGTTTAGCCACTGCTACTGGAGCATTTCGGTCTAAGGTCGTAATCTTAAAGCTTGTCTTAGCAGAGTTACCACAATCATCAAAAACAAATGCTGTGACATTGGTTACTCCTTTTAACAAATTGTAGATCATTGTATCTCTAAACTGACCATATGATGAGTACCAATCAATCCTATACCCACTGCAATCGTCAGCATGTACTATTTCTGGCAGTCTATATTGACCTCTACATGTCCATGGATCAGTACTTACAGTCACATCTACTACTGGTAGAATTATAGGTGCAAACTTATCGTCGACGTCTATTCTCTGTATGTGTCTTATAGGGTTTGTCAATGGATCTATAGGGAAACATTCATTAAGTATGGTCCAGTTTCTCAATAGAGTATAACCACTTCCACAATTAATATCTAATAATTTTTCATCCCAATAACCTAGTTTGATATCACAATAATTGTTTCCAAATAAAGGAATTCCGCTCAAAGAAGGATATCCTGACTTAATAGGTTCAGTCAATGTCTTGTCCTTATCAACATCAGCACAAGACAGAGATTTATTACCAAACAAATCATTGGGCCAAACTATGTTATTGACATCAATTGGTAAGAAAGTAATAAGTTGATCACAATATACTACATTACCATTGTTGTCATCTAATCTCCATCTCCTCTTAATCTCTGCTCTTGGATTTGTGGCACAACTACCATTGTTAGTCAAGTGATCTTGATACGTGATCTGAGCATTTGGTTCACAACTCAATAGCTTTAACTCACCTGTCCTTAACCTCCCAGCAGTATTCTTTGCTAATGGGTCAATATTACAGAATAATACGGTATCCCTAGGACACTCTATAATAGGAATTAATTTCTCCTCTATATGTACATATCCCCAACAACTATTGACTACATTATTAACACAATCTGTAATAGTGACTGTAAATGTCTTGCCTATATCTGGTATTGTAAATAAGTTTGTATGAACTACGCCACTTGCATCAGTTATTGTGATACAATAGTTTTCGTAACATCTATAATCATCGCCTTCTAATAACATATCTGCTGTCAAAATCGCCTCGCAATCTGGTCCTAAGGAAACGTTTATACTATTATTGCAAGTGATAGTGTTTGTAGAAGGAATGTGTTCTACAATTATTACATCAAATTCGCAAATCCCAATATTGCCATAAATATCTATACCTTTCATAGTGATCTTATTCACACCTATAGGCAAGAAATAAATATCTATTGGTGCTCCATTGGCATCGCAGAAAATAATGGTATCCATGGCACAATTATCGACCACATCTGGAATTAGTGGTAATGCTCCATAACATTCACCTCCATCTAGGCCTATAGTCCAGTCTACGCATCCATTTGGAAATCTTGGTTTTTCTGTATCTAATACCGTTACTACAAATCCACATTCTGATTGATTGCCATACTGATCTATTAAAGTGTAAGTGATTACTGTCACTCCAACTTTAAATATTTTTGTGATTTCAGTTCCATCAATATTGATCAATCCATCTATAGTCTGCAGAGTCACTGTCTCAATACTTGTTTCTCCTGTCACATCATTGGTAAAAGCATATTCTACAGTCATTGACCCTTCACAACAGTTGTCTCTAAATACAGGATGTGTCCATGTGAATTCTGCTTCACAAACCAAGGTATCATTTTCTAATGTGGTATCTTGTTGTGCATACATTAATTCATTAAGTATCTCTAACTCCCAGTTATCTAATGTTCCTGATACATTATTTATGGTAAAAAGTTCTAATTGCCATATTCCTCCTGACGGTTCGCCAAAGAATGCTTTGAATGATTCCTCTGGTTTGTAAATTCCTCCTTGACCTAATGGTCCACAAGGAGCAGTTGTTATACTTGGTGCTTCTAATAATGCATCTGTTTCATCTAATGTCACATTCACATTTGCTTGCCCTGTGCATAATCCATCAAACAACTTAATTCTTGTCCCGCTTGGACTATTTAAGTATGCAGTAAGTGCTCCAACATCTCCAATCGTAATCATAAGATTTTTAATGTTTACATCATTTACAATACCTGCTGGCATTGTAATGTCTGAGATACTACATGCATTTCCACCTATTGGTAGAGGTGCTGGCAAGTTTGCTATCAATGCTAGACTATCATGCATGATACATCTTGGGGCTTCGATATCATCTACTTGTACGCTAAATGTACACATTCTTACATTTGGTGCATAGTTTTGTAAGGACGATTCTGTGCCATTATCTGTCATTGTTGGTAAGCCTGGATTTAACATTCCAAAGCTTCCTGGATCACATGGTGTTGCTGGTATGAAATCTGACTGCACGTCATGATCACAAACATTCTTTCTCAAGATTACAGCTCCATCTACTGTACCATTAATTGTTACTTCATCTATCAACCTATCAAGAAAAGAAAAACAGTATTTTGCTTCATCTCCTACAGGAAGAATAGTATTAAATTCATAAGTCCAAGTGCCACCTACTGGGATTAAGTTAGGATTAGGCAATACCCATATCACTGGAAGTGGTGGAAAATCTACCTGCATTGCTTCTGTTGATTTGTTATTCCTTGTTGGGATGACAAACTCTTCTATTACTGCTCCTGCTGCTGTTTTCAATGATACTTTACCACATGTTAAATCCATCGCTGCTGGGCCAAAGTTTGTCACCTCTATTCCAGTAGTAATGCCGTCTTGTACAATTTCTGTAATCAATACCAACGGTTGATCTATCATGCTATATTTGACAGTATTTTTCCCTACTGGAAAATCTTCTCCACTGGCATCTTCAAATCCACAATAGATTACTTCTCCATTTTTGTCTGTTACCTCATAAGTAATTGTATTATTCGTCAAACAATTATCTTTTGTAACTATAGGAGCAATATTATTAATGATAGCTGAACAATTGCCTGGATCATTTACTGCCATAGTATCACTAGCACAAGCAATAATTGGGAACTGCTCATAATCATTTACAACTATCTTCAATTCACAATAGCTCTGATTACCTACTGTATCTGTTGCTGTATAAGCTAGAATCGTAGTACCTACTGGGTATAAATCCCCTGATACTAGTCCTGTTAAATCTACTTGCTGAATATCATTGTATAAGCTAAAACAATTATCATCTGCCCAAGGAGCTTCGAAGTTTACGAAGTTTCTACATATATCTGGTAGAGCTTCGACAATAATTGGCTCTTTTGGACAGTTGTGAAAAAATGGCGGTATCGTATCTAATATATGAATATTATAACTAAAAAAGTCTGCACAACCAAAATCAGTAGTTTGGTATACAGTTACATTTATAGTATAAATTACATTTCTCACCGCATTGGTTGTAAAACCTGGAATGACTACCCTACCGTCTATGACTGGCTCATCTGTAAGGTCTACTCCACCAGCCGCTGCAAGCCCTGTAGTAGAAACTACAAGATCATCGTCGTCAAGGTTTACGATTACTACTCGTTCGTCAATCGCTGTAGCTGGACATACTGTAGTATCGCTTAATGCTATCTGCAGATCTTGACATGTTACCAATATCTCTTGAGAATGTGTGAATATACAGGGCTCATCTCCTATGATGTAAGTCAAAGTTATAGAGGCATCTAATCCCAATGGATTAAATTGATAAAACTCGTCCCCACTGAATGCAAAACCATCTGGATCTTGAAAAGTAACTCCTTCTCCAGTCCATTCTCCATATACATCACCAGGATATGATCCTCTGATATCTGTCAGACTTATCATACCCGCAGGTATCGTTGGGGTTCCTGTTCCATCCCATGAAGCTCCTCCTAGCCAAACTAGTGGTGCATCACAACATATAAAACCTCCTTCCCAAATTGGGTCTAGTTTTTCTACTCTGAATATATCGTGAACTAATTTATAACAGCCCATCAATGGTCCTCCTCCAATCTGATTGATTTGACCATCTAACGATAATAAGTATGAAATCGTTATAAATCCTGTTCCTGATCCAATTGTATAAATTCCATCTGGTGTAATAGTACCAGGATCATTGGTTGAACCAGCATCAGGAATAAAAGAAGATATACCAAATCCTCCTACAACTAGACCTCCAAGGGTGCTTAAATTGTCATGTGCAATATTGGTTCCATTTGCTTCCGCAATAAGAATATATGGTGAGAAATCGATGGTATCTTGAAATGGTTCAAAGCAAATTTCTGGAACATCTAAATTCAACACAAATCCTTCGAAATAATCAATAACCTTGACAACACCAGTACAAAAACTAACGTTTCCACTTTCATCAGCGACAGCCATGACCACTAAATTTTGATCTTTTTCAGAACAATCAAATTGGACTGATGCCGAGAAAATAGCATTATCTTTAGAAATTAAAACCAAAGGGGCTAAAGTGCAATTATCTGTGCTTCCTCCATCAATAAAGATACCTGGTTGATTTGCAGCAAAAACTGTTGCAGAGCCATTGTTGTCTAGTTGCACTTCAACATCAAGACATACGGCAGTTGGTAATTCATTATCATTTACAGTAATTGTTATATCACAAGACTGGTCTTCACCTGGGCTTGTATAAGTACCATCTCCATCGATATCAACTAGCATGTTATATGTAATTACAGTAGATCCAAGTTCGAATGCATGCCCATCAGGAATATTATGTGTTCCTTTTATTGCAGAATTTGTTTCAACTAAAGTACCTGAAACGGGAGTTGTATATGAATAATTAATTATACTAGAACAGCCAATGCCTTGATATGGAGCAATTCCATTTACTACTGCTGTACATAAATCATTATCGGTTGATATTACAATATTATTAGGGCACTCCAAAATTGGATCTCCCGAAGTAACTGTTACATCAAAAGAACATAGTGTTGGCTCTCCATTACAAGAAACAGCGGTGTAGGTAACAGGATAGACTCCAGGTAATAAAACAGAACCTGGAATCGGACCAGCTGTTTGGTACACACCTGCTTTGTTCAATGTTACACTTCCAGGTGGGTTATTGAAATTGGTGTCATCCGCAGCAGCAGTATATCCAGCATAAACTAAGGTCTCGCCAGAACATCCGTCAATGCCTACTGGTACCGACCAATTAACTGGAATATCACAATCAAGAGTCTGGGCGAACACATATCCATTTTCATTACAATTTAAGTATGTTGGTACGGAATTATTGACAACTAATACAGATTTTGTTTCTGCTACAGAAAGAGAAAGGTTTGCATTACAACTAGCTGCTGCAAGTATATCTTCAATTATTGAACCAACTATTGGTATAGCTCCAATTGGTAATAAATCTATAAGATTGATCCCTTCAACATCCATATTACCACAAACAGATGAAGGCGAATTAACCCAAGCTCCCACTGCTCTTACTGTGATGTATCCACTGCCTTTTACTCTATTAGGAATAGTAAAATCCCCATTTCCAGGAAAGGCTGCATCATCTCCTGTTCTATTATCAATTAAATAATCAAAAGCTCCATCTCCATCTGTATCTGCCATTACCAAATAACCACCTCCGTCACCTCCAGCAACAGTACTAAGTATGCCAAATATAAACTGAGCAATTGTTTTTTCGCAACCAAGTAAATCATATAGTGACCCTAAAGGCCTCCAACCAAATATATCAAAATTTAAAATAGAACAAATTACATCGATTCCTGGGAATGATCCAATCGTCTGGCCACCTCCTCCAAAATCAGCATCTATACCAAAGATAGAAATGTTATAACTCCCTGTAAGCTCGTCATCATCACAATTTAAATAATTTTGATTTACTGTAATATCAGAAGTAAGAATTGCAGGTGTGCTGAAAGTAAAAAATAAACACCCAATTTCAAATGCAGGGCTATCAGATACTGGACAAACACTAGGCTTGTAGTTTACACAAGTACTTGCATATAAGGCATTAATTCCACAATCCGTTCTATCTCTATACACAGTATATGTTCTACATAGAGTATCAGCACATGGAAGAGGAATTGGAATATTACCGCAAGCCGTATTTGCATCAAAAACTTCTACTAAACAAATAGTGTATGTTGCACTTTCATTGATAGCCATAGCAGGCAATGTTACTTGATTTGTACCCACTGTTGGCATATAACTTGGATTATTAGAAGTCGCATAGTAACTCGGGTTTGGCCCTGTACTTAGTCTTTCTAATGGCAATACAATTTCATCTCTTGAACAAACAGGAGACGAAGGGCTAGAATCAGCAAACTTAAACGATGCTTTTGGCTTATAAGTAACTTGCAGAGGTTTCGTATCTGATAAAGTAGTGCCACATTGATCAATGATAGTGTATGTAACATCTGTACACAAAGGGCCCGTTATTGGGAGCTTACCTCCAACGACTTCATTACCTCCGACATAAAATTTTCCTCCACCAGTGTTTTTACCATTTAACATTAAAGGTAAACTTATAGTATCATTTAATCTGGGACGTCTACATTTAACCAAAACGCTATCAATCGAAGGATTTTCAGCTTTATAAACATTAAACTCTTTATATGAGGATACGTGACAACCCATATTGTCTTTAATTAAATACAACTCGTACACTGGATTATTGTCACTCTCATTGATTAATAAATTATCCAATATTAGGTCTCCTGTTCCAGCTTGAGAAAAACCTGAAAATAAGACTGGATTTACGGAAGAATTATTCCTAGAATAAACTCCTCCATCTGATGAAAAATTATTTAATCCCTCAAGAAGGCAATTTTTATCAGCAAAAGGGATAACTGGTAGAGCTGGGTAAGCTGGCATACAAGAAGTTGTACCTAATGTGATATCAGCTGTTGTATTAGGATCTGGTCCATCTACCATTGCTGAGTACATGCCTGAAGGATTAACCTTTACAGGTAAATAATATTCGCCTGCACTTACTCCTACAGGGCATCCAAACCCATTACAATATAAAAAGGAAGGAGTACCTATTGGACCACCCATTGAGTTTAAAAGTCCAGTTGAACTTGTCATTTTATAACTAAGATCTGATGGCATCGGAGCATTATCTGAATATCTTATTTTTAGTGTTGTGCTATACGTACCATCTACCATATTTGGCGTCTGGTTATTATCACATGAACAAGCGTTACTGCTGATAACTGCAGGAGCTGGTTGATTTAACGTAACATTATCTATGACACCCCAAAAGTCACCAGAGTTTCTATTTATACGAATACGAACAAAAATTAGTTGACCTAAAGGGGGAAAAAAATAATTGGTTAAATATGATTGACAGGACGTAGAAGAAACATTTTGTAAAACTCCTATGGAATTCCATGGTCCTGTTAATGTTGTTCCCCATTCTATATTAAAAGTTGCAGAATTGGCATTGGTTGCCGCACCTGTTACAAAATCAATACATTTATAATCAAACCCAAATTTAGCTGGCTCACCATCTGAAACTCCTAAACTGATTAATGAAGAGAATGTAGCAGTAGTAACGGTATTAGAAAGATTTGCTCTTGCTGCAGGATTTGCTAATGCACATGGGCTATACCCTTGCGCAGTTACCGCAGTAATATTACCACCTGCAACATTCCAAGTCCAATTGGCACATGGATTAGCATTACACCCATCAAAACCATTGGTGTAACTGATTTGTGCTTGTAGCGAGCCAAAAGCGATCAAGCTTAGTAAAAGCGTTATGTAATTTCTTACAATGTTTTTGAGGGGAGATTTTAATAAAGATTGGTTGTTCATTTCAGATTAAATTAGGTTCAAATTTTTAATTTTTTACTAAAGTTAGGGTAAAATCCTAATATTTGTTGTTGTGTTTTTCCAGTTAAGTTGATAAATTTCCAAGATTGTCCCATATCTTTAGATACAGCTAACATCTTCTCAGCTCTAGAAGTCTCTCCTTCATTGCCTAAGATTACTGTGTTTTGTTCAATAATGGCTTGTATTTCTCTTCCTTGCTTGTCAGATTGTAGAACTTGACCAAGAGAAATATCTTTAATTCTTGCTCCTTGGCTTGAAAGGCCGTCGATGGCTTCTTTAGCCATTTTTTTTACTTGTTCTTTTCCACCTAATGACTGTACTATTGTTTTATGATTATACTCTACGAAAGTCTCGTAATCTTGATCAATCAAGCTTTTTCCCATTTTAGAAACTTCGGAAGTTAAACTAATTTCAATTTCTTCATTTGAGATTGTCGAAGAAATTGGGTTTTGTAGAAAATAATAAAAAAATATAAACAAAACAGGAGCCAATACCAATGCAATGGAACCAAGTCTGACATTCTGCTTGCCCTCATTTGTTTGTGAAACAAAGTGATCCGAATAATAACCAACCATTAAAATTAAAAAAGACATGAGGCTTGAAATAGCCAAAACATATAAACCATAACCTATTTGAAGACCGGCGGTCGCTTTAGAAACTATTGGATTAGAAACATCAAAATTGTCTTGTGCATATTGTAATCCAGTAATTTTAGAATACGCAAAATAGATCATCAAAATAGCTAAAAACATCATAACTAATGTTGAAATCTTGGGAAATCTTTTTTTTCTAAATGCAAGAATTGAAAACACAAATAGACCAAAAAAAACTATACTAGAAAGTATTCCATCGCCTACGTATCCGTAGAGTGAAGCGTCTGCTTGGGGATAGTATATCCAAGGCATAAAGCTGGATAATAATCCAAGAGTACAAAATATGATGAGAGAAATTCTCAATATCATAATCAAAAAAGTTGGTTCTATTTTCAATTTATTACCACAAAATTACACTTTATCCCTTAATTTATATAATTAAAATATATAAATATTGTTTCAATATATCTTTTCTTGTCTAATAAAAAAGTTGAAATATTAAACTAAGATATTCTTTCTAGTCAGTAGAAATATTGAATTTCATATTCTGATTTTAAACCAAAAAACTCCTATGCTAATACAGCTATAGCACGTTTATTTATTTATTTTTTTGTATTTTGCAAAATAATTATCACTTAAAACCAACTATAACATGAAATACATTCTTTTAATCGCACTAACAACTTCATTCTTATTCTCTTGCAAAGATGCACCTAAAGGGAATAGTGAGACAGTAGATCCAAAAAGTGATTGTGCTACCAATCACTTAATTGGCATGGTCAATACTATAGAAGAAACAACATATACCGCTGACAGTACTGGCACTATTGGTGCTATGGATTCTTGCTGTATCGAATTGCAAACAATGGATGAAAAAGGTTTTGTAATATCCTCAGAAGACAAGAATGACAAAGGGGATATAGTAGAAGTAGTAAATATCGCTCGAAATGAGAAAGGAGAATTCAACTCTTACACAGTTACTCAGGATGGAAAAGTTACTTTTACAAGAACTGTAATCCGTGATGCTGAGGGAAATACAAAGCATGCTGTTGATACTGATTCTGCTGGATTAGTAATTAACTTTTTTAATGAAACTATTTTTAATGAATTAGATCAACCAATAAAAGGGAAAATGTTTGCAGCAGATAGTACTTATCTCGGTACATGGAGTAGACAATATATTGATGGATTAGAAGTAGGTAGAGGATGGATAGATAGTTCAGGGATTCAAATTTTAGATTTTGTAGGAGAGCTAAACGAAAATGGATTGTTGGGCAAAGTTATAAAAACTCGCCAAGTTGGAAAAGATAGCAAAAGTGTAAACATTGAAACTTATACTTATGATAGTTTTGATGAAACTGGCAACTGGACACAACAAACTAAATCAGTAGATGGAAAAGTAGCTGAGGTTGTGAAAAGGGTTTATACCTACTTTGCAAAAGCTGACTAACGAATTTTATCATTGAAGTAGTTCTTTTTCATTTTGGTTTACAGAGTTTGGAATGACTCCTGTTGAGTGGAGGGATGGATTGGATGTTAAACTACAAAACTGGTATCCTAAATAAAACACGGAACTGAAGTTCCGAAAACATTGCTTCAAGAGGAACACAGAACTGAAGTTGTGAAGACATCTAGTTTTTGGAGTTCGAATGTTTTCGGAGTTTCAACTCCGTGGATGAACGTTTAGGCCACGGAACTGAAGTTCCGAAAACATTGCTCCAAGAGTTTCAAATGTTTTCGGAGTTTCAACTCCGTTGAGAGCTGAGATAAAATACTGCTCCGTTTTTGGCCACGGAACTGAAGTTCCGAAAACAATACTAACCAAACAAGAAAGGTTCTTTTAGGAATTTTGGGCTTAACTTTGCTTTTAGGGGATTGTTCTCAATGTATCGTTTGATCCTGAAATAGGCATCTCTATTTCTGACATAATGGTCATATGACTCTTCATTCCACAAGGTGCCAGATCTACTTAGAAATTTATTTATTTCTCTTGATGATCCACCTTTAATGAGTTGCATCCACTTGCCTACCTGCACAATTGGAGTATTGTTATCAAGCTGGATGGAGGTGTCCATTAGCATGTGTACATGATTGGGCATAATGCAGCATTTGATCAGCTTATAATATTGATTATCATATGACATTATTTTATTCATTAAGATTAGAGCAACTTCTTCTTGCTTTAAATAACAATCTCCATATGGTTTATCGTCTAATTGATGGTCATATTTTCCAAACATTTCTGATCTTAATTCCTCTATATATTCATTTATCTTTTCAATGTCTTTTTCTATGGATTTGTATAGTTTTAGTCTAGCATAGTACTCATCTTTTAATTTTGTTACTATCTGCTGTGGAAGGCTATCTGCTAATCTGAATGTCATAAAGAAGGTGGCGCCTTCGGGATAGATGTGGGGTAGATAGCTCATTTGTTTGGGGTTTTGGGGTTAGGTGGTTAAAGTACAGAATTGAAGTTTTGAAAACATGCGTTAGTGTTAGTTAAAGTACGGAACTGAAGTTCCGAAAACATAAAGCACGGAACTGAAGTTCCGAAAACATCCGTATCAATTGTCTATTTTATAGATATGCAACTCGCCAAACTTAGTTTTATACAATTTCAGAAAGTAATTACAATTATTAAACCCCACCATTTTAGCAAGGTCTTTCATTTTTACTGCTTTAGTAGAGATTATTCTTCTTGCTTTTTCTAGTCTAAAATCATTAATATATTGGGTAGTCGTTATACCGTAAAATTTCTTT
>JBBKVK010000262.1:0-21733 GCA_037968395.1 Saprospiraceae bacterium
GGGTAGTTATAATCCTATGGGACCGAACCATGGGCCTGGTTTCGTTCAGGAATATACGTATGAAGCTAGACCGTTTACACTAGAAATCGAAAATGGCAATGTTAGTGTCAAGCATTTAACCGCCATACATGATGAGATGAATCTTCGAAGACGAGATTACAACTTATTGCCACAGATCAGAGCAGGTAAGGAGGAAATTATGGTGTTTTCTGGTGTATTCCAACCTAGTGCTAATGTGCCTTGGCTTTATCCTGTCAGAATTACAGAAAAAGGAGTTGAGGCTATTCCGTCTTTTACACAACATTACAATCATTATCACTGTGCTTCTATCCCTATTTACAACAGTCAAGAAGACGAAATGCATAATATCTTTATGGGAGGAATAGCACAGTTTTATGAAGAAAATGGCACGATGGTACAAGACAATGATGTACCTTTTGTACCCACCATTGCAGATGTAACAAGATTAAATGATGGCACTTTGGTAGAAAGAAAACACAGTGAAGAAATGCCAAATCTATTAGGGGCAGGTTCAGAATTAATACTTGACAACTCAATACCTCAACTTGGTAATGGCATTATAGATGGAGACAAAATTGGTGGAAGTGGTGTTACCGTCGGATATTTTTATGGAGGTATTAAAAGCTCCATGCCTAATGTGTTTTGGGTAAATACTGGTGGTGAAAGTGAAGCATCAAGTACAGTATATAAAGTGATTCTAACTAAAACTATCTTGAACGATGTTGCAGAACAAAACACTTTGGAAGCTAGCTTATTGATCTACCCAAATCCAGCACAAAAAACAGTCAGAATCGCTATCGAAATAAAAGTGCCGACCGATATAATCATTGAAATTTTTGACTTATCAGGCAAGCAAGTAAATACTCAGACCATTGATAAATCAACTTTAATAAGTGGTAAAAACTATCTTGTATTAGATAAAACGAATGTTAGTTTTGGGGCTTACCTTTATAAGATACAAGTGGGCAATGACACCTTAACAAGAAAGGTTATTTGGACGGAGTAAGGGTTGAATTAACTAGGACTAATTCAACACTTTCTATATTTACAAAGTTCTTTATTTAGTCTTTCTACTTCATCCAATAGATCATTGATCACAGCCAGACCTTGTATGTTTACACCAAGGTCACTGTATAGCCGCATGTATCTTTCAAGTTTGGCTATTTCGTCCATATCCAAGAGCATTTTCTCCTCAACATAGGTTACTTCTATCAGCTCATGTTCTTCCATAATTAGTACTTCATCAAGACTGATATGATATACATTACAAAGTTTTTCTACGCTTATATATTGTCTAAATTCGCTCATCCCTTAAGTTTGAAAGTTGAGTAAATAATTCTTTTTCTTTATCTGTTAATGAAGTGGGCATCTTGATAGAATAAGTAAGATATAAATCACCATAGCTTTTCTCCTTTTTATATACAGGAAACCCTTTACCCTTTAGTTTTATTTTGGTGCCATTCGGTGTTTCAGGGTTTACATTTAATTTTACCTTACCATCAAATGAATTGGCAATGATCTCACCCCCTAAGATTGCTTTATACAAATCGAGTGGTATTTCCTTATAAAGATCATCGCCTTTTCTAACAAAATCGGTATCATTTGTAATTGTGAACTTAATGTATAGGTCTCCACTTGGGCCGCCATTGGCACCAGGACCACCATATCCCTTGATTTTTATAGTTTGTTGATCTGTAACCCCAGCAGGTATGCTAAATCTAATACTTTTACCATTTACGGTAACCGTTTGCTTTTGGGTGGTGTATACATCTGAAAGTTTTAGGGTCATTTCGGCATGAAAATCTTGGCCCTTAAATTTTGTTTGCCTTTGACCAAATCCTGAAAAGGCATCTCCACCTGCTTGGCGACCACCAAACATTGACTCAAAAAAAGAGGAATAATCCTCTTCATTAAATGATTGTTGTCCACCACTATTCGATGACCTCCTTTGTCCTTGTTGACGTCTGGCTTTTTCTATGTCATCAGCATGTTTCCAATCTTTCCCATGTTGATCGTACTTCTTCCTGTTATCTGGATTGCTTAGTACTTCATTGGCCTCGTTTATCTCCTTAAATTTTTTCTCTGATTCAGGGTTTCCTTTGTTGAGATCGGGATGATATTTTCTAGCTAGTCTTCGGTATGCTTTTTTGATTTCTTTTTCATCAGCTGACTTAGAGATACCGAGTACTTTGTAATAATCAATGTATTCCATATTTCGTTTGCTTTTCTTTAAACTTGTTTCGTATTACTATAACAAAGAATTGACCAAAGTAATTACACCAATTACTAAAATTAATACTAAAGAAAGTCTTTTAAATTTAGATTGAGGTATTTTCTCTAACAATCTCTTACCAATAGCAGTTCCAAACCAACCAATTACTGCTAAAAAAGGGACATAAATGAGATCGTGAACATGAATAAATCCATTAAAAAAATATACAATTGTTCTACTAAAATCTACACCGAAATCAATAGCAGCAGATGTAGCTATAAAGGCACTCTTCTCCATATTAAAAGCAGCCATGGTAAGACCTCTCACCGCTCCACCAGTCCCAAGTAATCCGGCTAAAAATCCTGACAATGACCCACCAAGTATAGATTGAAGTTTTCCTTGCTTGATGACTAATTCCTTCCTGATTAAAAACATGCTACTCAATAATACCAAAAACACTCCAAGACTTATCTCCAATATTTTATTATCAAAATAGGTAGTACTAAGTCCACCGATGATCACAAATACTATAGCTGGAACACCTAAGTACAATATTAATTGCTTGTTGAGTCCTTTTCTAAACTGGGTGATTTTACTTAAATTACTTGCTACATGAAACATAGCGGTTAGACCCAATACTGATTCAAAATCAAAGTAGAAATTGGCTATTGGGACAAAAAACACTGAAGAACCAAACCCACCAATAGTACCGATCACTTCTGAAAGTAGAGCAAGAAGTAGGAAAATCCAGTTTATGTTATTAAGCATTTATTCTGAAGTTAGTTCTTTTTTCGCAAAGGTAGGAAGATAAAAATGAAAAGAGCATTAATCATATGAAGTACAATTAATGCCCCTTGTTTACAAATTAGTTTAGTGTCTATTTTTGAGCTAATTCACTTCTTTCAGCGCTTTCAACATGCTGTTGCAATGTCCAAAAGTCAGTGACTGATGTTTGCAACCATTGAGCCCCTGATTTTCTAAAAACTTGTACATGAAGTGCAAAATTTTCTTCGAAACTTGTCTCTAAATTGTCTACAGTTATGTCGTTTGCAACAGCCACTAAGCCATCCTTTATATCAGGGTTAATTTCAACAAGTTTCGTTTCATCATCAACTTCATTTTCTTTAAGAGACCCTTTAAAGTGACTATGCTTTTCTTTATAAAACTTTAACTTCAAAAGTGGATATCTGTCGTTAAACCTCTTTTGTACATCACTGATTTTATCTAATTTATTAATTTTCATCTTAATGTGTTTAACACAAAAGTATCTATTTCTATATCGACTTTATATGATTGAAGTCATGTGAATCAATGACTTAAATCACAACTAAAACCTACTAATATATGCATCTTTGATCTAATTTCTAAATCAATACAAATCTCTAAGATGGAAAAAATTCTAACACTAACAGATTTTTCACCTCTATCGGATCATGCCGTTGAGACCGCAATGCAATTAGCCCAACTGTATAATAGTGAACTAACCATTTTTCATGATTTAACTAAAGAAGTGGATATTACTGTAGAGTTTGGATCAAAACCTGAGATCACATTCATCGCTGAGGGTAAAAATGATGCATTTAAAAATTTGGAGTATTGGAATGAACGATCGCAGATATTAGAAGTTCACACACAATTCATTGTAAGTTCAGAAGACTTTTTAACTAAAACTGCAGAAATAGTAGAATCGTTAAAGCCTGATTTGATCGTAATGGGATCAGCTGGTGCTGGTGGCAAAAAAGAATTCATTTGGGGCAGTAATACACAAAAAATAGTGGAATCGGTAGATTGCCCAGTATTAGTGGTAAAAGACTTGATGCAGGACTATCAATTAGACAATATTATCTTTGCCTCATCCTTTGATGAAAAAGAGCAAGAATCATTTAAGTATTTTCTAGACCTATTAAAACTCCCAAAATCAGCCCACATTCATTTGGTTTTTGTCAATACTTTAGGGTATTTTAATGAACCATCCCAGGCAATAAAAGAATCTATGTTGAAATTTAAAGCCCTTGCTAAAGGTTTAAAAACAAGCCAGCATTATTACAAAGATTATTCAGTAGATGCTGGTTTGAGAAATATCATGGATGAATTAAAACCAGACATGTTGGTCATGACTAACAAGTATCAGAGTCCAATCAAACACTTTTTTCAAGGCAGTGATGTAAATAGGATGATTAATCACTCTATTTATCCTGTATTAGTTATTGACTATAAAGGTTAATCTTTTTGTACCAATTCAGATCCCAAGCTGATCTCATGATTTTGTCACCATTTTTGCTTCTTGCAGGCAAAAATACCGCCAATACAGCTAGTTTTTTATGTATTTGATCCTATTAATTTCAGGATCTATAATAATTTGACCTTCTAGTGTCACCTGTTAAATGGTTACAATTTTTCCTAATTTAAATTCTTGCCAAAAAATCAAAATGTAATACCCACCTGAAATCCAATTTTTGGTTTTACGCCATTATATTCTTGATCAAATATGTTATATGTCTCTCTGTAAATGTCAGGTGAACTAATATCAAAAGTATCATCTACTTTGGAATACCGAATGCCACCACCAACAAAAAAGTCCATCAATATCCTTGATGTAATATCAAATTGAAGTCCAATGATCACACCGCCTTCTACCGACTTAATGTCTTTGGTGAAAATTGATTCCATATACTGACCCCCTGTATTATTCCAATAGCTATAAAGATAATCTTCAGAATAAATCAATCCTTGAGCATAAGGTCCTGCATAAAAGCCAATATTGTACATACCTAAAAATGTATTTCTTTCATCACTCCTTACTTGGGAAACATAAAACCGATACTGAGACATTAATTGAAAACCTGTTTTGGTTTCATCATTTTGGCTTTTATAAATCAATGAAGGTGTAATGATCAAACTTTTAGTTCTATTTTCTCCCAAAAACCGCTCATAGCTTAGTTGAATTTCATCTCTAGCAAATTCAAAAATACTCAGCTTAAGGGCATTTGTATACTTAAAATGATCGCTTTGTGCATTTGTGATAAAAGCGAAACACATTATGAAAAGTGTGATTGTATTTTTCATGTCTTGAATAATAATTTGTAAATATGATTGGTTATTCTCCTAACCACCAAAGAGGTTTATACCTCTTAGCTTTAATTTTGTAATGATCAACTATATATGTTGAAATATGATTCATCCCTTCCGACACATCATCTGTAAATAATATCAGCTCTCTGTCTTTTGGAGATATCGTCTCTGAATCAAACATGGTGTTAATCATATTGATCACTGGCTTAAAGTATTCTGTTCCGAAAACTACTATTGGAAAGTTATTAATGATGCTTGTCTGAATGAGTGTTGTAGTTTCAAACAATTCATCTAATGTACCAAACCCTCCAGGCATCACGACAAATGCATAAGAATACTTCAGTAATAGCACCTTTCTAACAAAGAAAAAATCAAAACATACCCACTTGTGCATATAGGGATTAACCGTTTGCTCTTTTGGAAGTTTTATTGCACAACCTACAGAATAACCGTCAGATTCAAAGGCTCCTTTGTTAGCTGCTTCCATAATTCCTGGGCCACCTCCTGTCATAGTTGTTAAACCTATTTTAGCAATCTGCTTACCAAATTCTTGAGCGGCTATATAGTATGCATCATCTGGTTTTGTCCGAGCAGAACCAAACACCGTGACACATGGACCAATAAAATGAAGCTTTCGAAACCCTTTAATTAGTTGACTCATTACTTTAAAAGCAAATGTAAATTCTTTGCCTCTTGCACTAGGTCCGTCTAGATACTGGGTATTAGCATCCAGTATCTTATCTAATGTTCTATTGTTGGTCATGGTAGTATTCCATTATATCTTTAGAAGTAATAATACCTACAATGTTATGCTTTTCGTCAACTACTGGTAGAGCATGAAAAATACCCATAAGTAATATTTCCGTTGCCATTTTTAAATCATCAGATGGTGCAATAACTACAGGATCTTTTGTCATCACATGGCTTACATTATTTTTGGACAATTGAAATTTAGTATAGGTAGATCCAGTTGTTTGTAATGACAATTTTAATAACTTTTTAAATAAATCATTTTTAGAAATGATACCCACTAGTTTGGAAGTATTTGCAACTATGATGTGATCAATATTGTGCCTATTTAACATAGTTATTGCATGTTGAATGGAGTCTTCTTCTTGGATGGTATAGACTTTCGTAGTCATGATATCCGAAGCTTTGATTGGAGTTGACATCTATTATTATTTTATAATAATTCAAAAAAAAGGAGTAAATAATTAATATTACTTACTCCTCAAAAACAAACTACTAACATTAACTTACATTATCTTGTATATGCAATAGATACTCCAATTCTGTTCAAAACATTTTCAGAATATCTTTACAGATATTTTTTGTTCATTTACTTAGCGATTCTATCTTGAAATCAGTAATAACTTCCAAAATTTAAAAGTGCTTAATTCATGTAAATGAACATAACAAATTTAAACTATATGCTAAATAAATTTAGTGATTCAGGTCAGTATCTAATATGATTGTCATCACTCTGGTAAAATCATTAATGGCACATTTGTAATTAATATTTCTTGACCGGTATTCCCTTTGATTAGCAATCTTTCCAGAAAACTGTGTTCTCTTCTTATCATTACTAAGAGCGATACTTTATTTTTCTCTACATAAGACTTTATGGCATCTACAGGATTTTCGCCTTCTATTAATATTAATTCCCCCATCTGATCACCTAAGTAATTACCCAAGAATGGGTCATAAGGGAATTCTGATTTATTCTGGTCATTGCTTACATGAAGAATGTCCATTTTTTTATCCAACTTTTCCATAAGATCACTTATTAAATCAATACCCCCAGATTCCTTTATCTCTTGATTATCAACAGCTAAAATAAACTTGCCAGAATTCAAATTTTTTGGAATAACAGACATCGGAACAGCCATAACTGGTACTTTACTTTTGCTGGCAACCTTTTTAGTTACGCTTCCAAATAATACGGTTTTTAGACTATTTGAACCTTGAGTACCCATGATGATTAGATCAATATCATGCCTATTTGCATAACTGACTATGGTATCTGCCGCATCACCCTCGATGACCTTAGATTGAGGAACCATATCGTGCATAATAAACTGACTAAGTAATCTCAATAAACTAGTCATATCCTCTTCTGTATTTTTTCTAATGATTTCATCCATAGAAATAAAACTTGAAGTTGCCCTTTGCACCTGAAAGGTAGAAATAATATGTAATTGAGCTGAAGTCTTGTTGCACAGTTCGATTGCAAACTTAAGACCAATTTGTGCATGATCAGAAAAGTCAGTAGGAAACAAAATATTTAGCATAATTATTAAGTTTTAGGTTTGAAATTTGGTGAAATTACTCTGGAATTATCATGACTGGCAAGTGAAAATCGTGGACCATTTTTACGCTAAAGGATTTGTCAAATAAAGCGTCAAAAAGCCCTTCTTCTTTATGCATTAGTATTAACATATCTGCTTTTTCTTGTAGGCAATAATCCTTTAATGCATCTTTAGGTTTATCGCCATCAATACTTTTAATTTCGATAGAATAGTTAGGTATCTCTTTCTCAAAAAGTTCATCGATAATTTCTTCTTTTTTCTTATCCATGTTATCCTTATTGGTCCTATTTACATGTACAAAATCAACTTTAGCTCTAAGGTGCTGGTTAAATTCATGAAAAGATTCAATGGCATCCTCTAGGTTGCCACCTTTATCAATACCAAATACCACTTTGTGAGGTTCATTGTATTTTGTATCTTTATGTACAATAATGATTGGGCATTTAGCTGTTCTTATTGCGATAGAGGTAGTAGTACCTAACATTCTATCTATAACTCCATAATTGCCTTTAGTACCCATGATGATCATATCAAATTTATTATCATGAGCATAATCTGTCACTGTAAATCCTGGCATCCCAAATCTTACTTGATATTCTACAGGTACAGATTTCAGCTTTATATTATGGTCATTTGGATAATCTACAGCAAAATATTTTAATTTCTGTGATTGACGATCAACTGCATCCATTGACGGTTTAAAGGATATCGCTTCGTTTGTATTAAAAGAGCCTTGTATGACGTATAACAAAGTAATGTTAGCTCCTAATTTATAAGCCAACTCACAGGCATAATTATATGCCGTAAAGGATGTCTCTGAATAATCTGTTGCTACTAAAAATCTAAGTGGTTTGTTTTTCATATCAATGTTTTTTTAACTACGAGGACTATCAATATATGCTTCAACCAACATATCAAAAGTGGTTATCAACCCGACTAATGTACCGCCTTCTACAACTGGTAAAGCATGAAACTTGTTTCTTAGCAATATCTCAGCACAGCGAGCCAAAGTGTCCTCAGGTTTAACCGTAACCATGTTAGAAGTCATAAGATCCGTTGCAGTATTGCTATCTAGTAAATATTTATTTTTAATTTCACTACTCTTCAACCCTAATTTAGTACCCCAATCGAGTAATAATAAAAAGTCTTTTCGACTAATAATCCCTATCAATTTTCCTTCATCCCCAACTACAGGTATGTGATTAATATTTTGAGTATCAAATATTTTTTTAACTGAATTTAATGACTCATTTCCTTTGACCGTTAAAAGGTCTTCTGTCATAACTTGGGAAACTTTGGTCTTTAATAATGTAGCATTTGTCATGTATGTAATTATTTTTCGTTTAGAGATTTAAGGATATCAAATGTGGTAACAAGACCCACTAATTCTTCGTTTTCAACTACAGGAATTGCATTTATTTTAAAGTCTATCAAGATCTTAATTACCTCATCAATACTCTGAGTCGTTTTAGCACAAACAACTTTATTTGTCATTACTTGATCTATTGTCAAACTATTTAAATGAGTGTCTCTTACGAATTTGTCAAAACCATTAGTGATTATGCCTTCTAAATATAGAATATCGCCTTTACTCATGATCCCAACAATCTTATTCATTACTACTATAGGAATGTGTCTTATATCAAATTCTTCAAAAATTTCCTTTGCTCGTTTTACTTTATCTTTTGGATGTAGGGTAATGAGCTTAGTACTCATTATTTTAGTTATGCTCAAAGATGTATCCATGTTGTAGTTTTATACCTCAAAAGTACATGTAGAACGGAATGGAAGATATGATTAAAATCAATAAAAAATATGATTTAGATCAGTACATTTTGTGGATTGGCCTGTTGGGGTTTTGGGTTGGTGGTACTTGTTAACTAGCTAACTTTCCCTAACTTGCTAATCAGCTAACTTGCTAACTTGTTAAATGGATTGACTTGTTAACTTGCTAATCAGCTAACTTGCTAATCAGCTAACTTGCTAACTTGCTAATCAGCTAACTTGCTAACTTGTTAAATGGATTGACTTGTTAAATGGATTGACTTCGTCGATCCTTGCCTTGTCCAAGGTCAAAATGTACTGCATACGGCTAATGCCGTATGGACATTCTAACAATAAAAAATGCACTCAAGCTAGCTTGGTGCATTTTTTATTGTTAGAATGTCTGCGAACTTTCGTTCGCAGTTCATTCTCTGGTGACCACGGAAGGATTCGAACCCTCAACCCTCAGAGCCGAAATCTGATATTCTATCCAGTTGAACTACGTAGCCAGTATTAATATGCTTTTATTCTTCTTCTCCTAACTCTTCAGGTTCTAATATCGGGGTGATCATTGGTAGTTCAATTAATTCACCTTCATGGGGTCCAATACTAAAAAAGCCAAATAAACCGCCTGACGCCTTTGCTACATGCTCCGCAAATGAAGTATAACTTTTGTATAAATGGTAAGCAACGGATTGATCTAATGACGCCAAGATAGGGTTTAAAGCCACTAATCTTTCTGTAATTAAATGCTCTCTATCTTCTTTACTTACAGGAAAATCTTTAATATATTGGTCTAACTTAGTAGAAAAGTCTTTTCCAACTTCTTGGTAAAAACCCAATAAATCCTCAGACATTTTGTAAGACCTAATTTTTGTGATTTTTTCTGCCCAAGCTATTTCGTCTTTATCAAGATCACCATCAGCACCTCCAATAAGTATAGTAATAAGTGCTATTGCATCTTTTAATTTACTATAATCTTTCTCATTAATAGTAGAAAAATACTCTGTCATTTCTTCGTTTTTAATTGTAAAGCACAAAAGTAAAAATACTTTAATTAACCCGTATATAATAGTACAATTAATTAATAATTACTACTTCTTAAAAAAATTACACCAAAAGCAAATCCCAACTAGCTATTTTAAGTTTTCTCCTTCGTTAAACGAGTTCTACTTCGGCGAATAAATCCTCCTTCGATGGACAATTCCTACTACGGCGGATAAATCCAACTTAAAATCTATATTAGTGGAATACAAAAGGCTAAAACTGGATTGAGAAATTACAGCTATTTCTAATGAACATTCGTAACACCGATAGCTAAAAAATCTCCAAAATCATCAATCTCAACAAATATATACGATCGTATCAAATAATATTCTATATAAAAAATCTATATGTCTAAAATCGTTTATTACCTTTGGACTTCAATCAACCTATAATTAGCATAGTGAGCAAAGCTGGTAAAACCAAGTCTAAGACGACTCCGTTAATGACACAATATTTTAAGCTAAAGGCGAAGAATCCTGATGCTATTATGTTATTTAGAGTAGGAGATTTTTATGAGACATTTGCAGAAGATGCTATTAAAGCTTCACAAGCCTTAGGTATTGTCCTTACTAGTAGGAATAATGGCGGAAGCGATATTGAATTGGCTGGCTTTCCATATCACAGTCTAGATACTTACTTGCCAAAGTTAATAAGAGCAGGATATCGAGTGGCACTATGTGAGCAGTTAGAAAAGCCTTCTAAAGAAAAGAAAATTGTATTAAGAGGTATCACTGATGTGATCACTCCGGGTGTGACGATCAGTGATTCTATATTAGACAATAAAGCTAATAATTTTCTTGCCTCCATCCATTTTACCCAAAGAGGACTGCATGGTGTTTCTTTTCTAGATGTATCCACAGGTGAATTTTTGGTAAGTGAAGGCACGATCGATGCAGTTTCTAAACTCATAGAAAGCCTTAATCCCTCAGAAATCATCTATAGTAAAAACTACGAATCTCTGCTGACTTCGAGCTTTGGTGAAAAATATTACCACTATGGTATGGACGAATGGGTGTACTCGTTTGATTATACTCGAGAAAAATTACTGGACAAATTCAACGTTAAAAACCTCAAAGGATTTGGGATTGAAGAGTATGAACTTGGGCAAATAGCGGCAGGCTCGATATTGCATTATTTGTCGACAACACAGAATGAAAAGCTAGGCCACATTACAGCTATCAATAGAATACAGTCCGACAATTTTGTGTGGTTGGATCGATTTACAATTAGAAATTTAGAATTAGTAGGCAGTGTCCATGAAACTGGTAAAAGCTTATTGCAGATCTTGGACCAAACATCTTCTCCCATGGGAGCTAGGTTGCTTCGAAAATGGATACTGATGCCGCTTATCTCCATCCCTAAAATTACGACGAGACACGATGCCGTTTCCTATTTTTTGGTAAATGAAAATACCACTCTTCAGTTAGATGGCATCATCAAAGGCATCGGTGATCTCGAAAGGATAATCGGTAAAGTCTCTATGGAAAAAATCAATCCTAGGGAACTTGTACAATTAAAAAAATCACTACTTGCTTCTAAGGAAATTAAATCAATATTAAATGCTTCAGATCAGCCTACATTAAAGAAAATTGCAGATAACATAAATCCTTGTGAACATGCTGTAGCATTAATTTCTCAGACATTGGTAGATGAACCCCCTACCCTATTGATAAAGGGCTCAGTGATCAGAAAAGGGCACAATCCAGAGCTGGATGAATATACTCATTTGGTTGCCAATAGTAAAAAAATACTGCTAGACATCCAGCAAAAAGAGATAGAAGCGACAGGTATCACAAACCTTAAAATTGGATTCAATAATGTATTTGGTTATTACCTTGAAGTCACCAATAAATACAAAAATCAAAATCTCATCCCTGATACTTGGGTTAGGAAACAAACCTTAACCAATGCAGAACGATACATCTCGGACGAATTAAAACAAATCGAAACCAAAATACTTGGTGCAGAGGAAAAAATTTCTGTGCTGGAAGATCGACTCTACAATGAACTTGTACAATCATTGATGGAATATATCAATCCTGTACAGCAAAATGCTCAAGTCCTTGGTCAATTGGATTGTCTGATTTCATTTGCGAAAGTGAGTTCGAGGCATAGGTATGTGAGGCCTACCATTGACGAAAGTTTTGACATCATCATCACCAAAGGCAGACATCCAGTCATCGAGCAGCAATTGCCCATAGATCAATCTTATGTGCCCAATGACATCACATTGTCTAATGAGGATACTCAGATCATGATGATTACTGGACCGAATATGTCTGGCAAATCAGCCGTCTTAAGACAGACTGCACTTATAGTATTAATGGCTCAATTGGGATGTTTTGTCCCTGCGGACGAAGCTAGGATTGGTCTGGTAGATAAGATATTCACAAGAGTAGGAGCTTCTGATAACATCTCAAGTGGCGAGTCTACTTTTATGCTTGAAATGAACGAGACCGCCAGCATCATGAACAATGTATCAGAGCGAAGTCTTATACTTTTAGATGAAATTGGAAGAGGGACCTCCACGTATGATGGTATTAGTATAGCATGGTCTCTAGCAGAGTTTTTGCACAACAATCAAACTGCTAATCCCAAGACATTATTTGCCACACACTACCATGAGTTAAACGAATTAGCCAACAAGTATTCGAGGATCAAAAACTATAATGTAGCTACCAAAGAGGTCGGCAATAAAGTATTATTCCTTCGGAAACTCCAAGAAGGAGGCTGCGAACATAGTTTTGGTATTCACGTAGCAGCCATGGCTGGGATGCCTAAGCAAATCATAGATAGAGCCATAGAAATATTGCATGAATTGGAAAAAAAATCCATAGAATCCGGCGAGTTTAACACGGACCATGACATTAAAAACAAAGTGGCCAATCTCGCTGCTCCTGCTTATCAATTGAGTATTTTTGAAACCGTAGATCCAACTGCAGGCAAGCTAAAAGAAACCATCCAACAAATAGAACTCAACACCATGACACCAATAGAATGCATGATGAAACTCAATGAACTAAAGAAGATGGTGGAAGAATAAATGTTAAAAAAGTTAAATGTTAATGGTTAATTTGAAAAAATTGATAGTTGATAGTAATGGTTAATGCTGATTGTTGAAAATCAAAATGAGTAGTTTTAAATCCCATTTCGACTTAGAGATTATGATTTTTTTTCAACCTCGCATATAATTGACTAATGGATAAAAGCTTTCAACCAAAAACATTAGCGTTCAGAGTCCTAATAATATTTGATATTTGACAACTTCGATCGCCTCTTTCTGTTAAATAAACCATAAATCACAGTTGATGCAGTTACCTTATTTAAAGGATATCGTCAGAAATGATGAAAATAATGTCAAAATGTATTTTCCTGTTTCGATAACCTGTAATAAAACATTAACACTAAGTTAACGCAAAATATTGGAATCATTTTTGACAATAAATAGTATAAAGAGTATATTTGTATTCGTTAATTAAACAATAAAAGAAAATTAAAATGAGAAAAGCTTTATTTCTATGTGCATCTCTTCTATTTTTTGCAGCTGGCATCAGTGCTCAAGTTGAAGCACCAGCTCAAGAAGTTACAACTCCTGCTACAAAAGCAGTGATGACGTTTGAAGATGGAAACTATGACACTTCTGTAGATTATGGTACGATCCAACAAAATGGTGAGCCATTAAGAGTTGTGAAATTCACAAACACTGGTACAGAACCTTTAGTAATCAAAAATGCAAGAGGATCTTGTGGTTGTACAGTGCCGACATGGCCTAAAGAACCAATCCTTCCAGGTGAAACTTCTGAAATAGAAATCAGATATGCTACCAATAGATTAGGTAAAATCAATAAAAAAATAACTATTACAACCAATGAAGAGAAAACTCACAACATTGATGTATTAGGAAACATTCTTCAAGAGGAAGAAGAAAACAGTGTTCCATCTAGCGAGCCTTCAATAATTAAAGGTGGCGGAGGAGAATAATCCCTGTAAATAATAAACTTTAAAAGCTTCGATGGGTTAATTCTATCGAAGCTTTTTTTTTATACTCAACTGGATTTCACCTCCTTTTTGTGCAAAGTTTCTACATTTGTAATCTACTTTTAATAAAGCATAAATACCAATACATGAAAGTGCTAATTAGCCCAGCAAAGAGTCTTGATTTTGATCCACATCCACTTAGTTTACCAACTTCAACGCCTTCTTTTCCAAAAGAAACCCAATCGTTAATCAACAATCTTAAAAGACAATCCAAAAAATCTATAGGCAAGATGATGTCCATCTCTAAAGCTTTAGTAGATCTTAATGTGGATAGGTACAATAGTTATGTTCCTGAATTTACTTCCGAAAATAGCAAGGCGGCAATCTTAGCCTTTGCAGGAGATGTCTATGTGGGTATGGATGCAAAATCATTTAATGATAAAGATTTGATATTTGCCAACGATTCTATTAGAATCTTGTCAGGACTTTACGGAATACTTCACCCCTTGGATCGCATTCAACCCTATAGACTCGAAATGGGCACAAGTCTAAAAGTCGGTCGAAAAAAGAACCTAGTTCATTTCTGGAAAGAAAACGTTACAACCTTTTTAAATAAAGAATTTGCACAATCAGGCGACAACATTCTAGTCAATCTAGCTTCTAAAGAATACTTTAATGCCATCGATCTTAAAAAGATAAAAGCAGATATTTACACTTGTGAATTTAAGGAAAACCATGGTGGTCAACTCAAATTCATCTCCTTTAATGCTAAAAAAGCAAGGGGAATGATGTGTAGGTATATTGTCAAAAACCAAATTACCAATGCGGAAGACTTAATTGGATTTGATTCTGATGGCTATAGATTTGCCTCAGAGCATTCGGATGATAAAAACTTTATGTTCACAAAGTAACAACTTAGGAAGAGATTATAGGGTTAGGAATTTGTATCAAAGCGATTTTAAATAAGAGATGAAAAATAGATTTACACAAGACGACTACATTGAGGTAATTGGAGCAAAGGAAAATAACCTACGAGATGTTTCCATTAAGATTCCTAGAAATAAACTAGTGGTCATAACTGGATTAAGTGGAAGTGGTAAATCTTCCTTGGCATTTGATACCATCTACGCTGAAGGACAACGACGATATATGGAGACATTCTCTGCTTATGCCAGACAGTTTATGGGCACCATGGACCGACCTGAAGTAGAAAAAATTAATGGCTTGTCTCCCGTTATCTCCATTGAACAAAAGACTACTGCTTGGAATCCTAGATCAACAGTTGGGACAACCACAGAGATTTACGATTTTTTAAGACTACTCTATGCAAGGATTGGAGAAGCCTACTCATATGAAAGTGGGAAGAGGCTCGTCAAATTTACAGAAGAGCAGATCATAAATCACATCCTAGAAGATTATAAAGACAATAAAATAGTAGTATTAGCTCCTATCGTAAGAGGTAGAAAAGGACATTATAGAGAACTATTCGAACAAACAAGTAAAAAAGGATATACCAAGGTAAGAGCAGATGGAGTGATTGTCGATATAGAACCAGCCATGCAACTCGATAGATTTAAGACTCACGATATAGAGATAGTAGTAGATCGGATCATAGTGACAGAAGACAAGAGGGCAAGATTGTCTACATCCGTATCCACAGCCTTTGACCAAGGCAATGGGCTGATGATGATACTCAATCTAGACAGTGGTGTGTTAAAGCCATTTAGCAAGCAACTGATGGACCCTGATTCGGGTATCTCGTATGAAGAGCCGTCACCAAACTCATTCTCATTTAACTCTCCTTATGGTACCTGTCCTTCTTGTAAGGGCTTAGGCGAGGTATTTAAGGCTGATATAGCTCAAGTAATTCCAGATGACTCTTTATCAATTAATAAAGTAGGAATTAAACCTTTTGGGGCCGTAAGAGATAACCTTACTTTTAAACAACTTAAGAAAATCAGCACCAAGTACAAGTTTAACTTTGACACTCCTATAAAAGATATATCAAAAGATGCATTAGAAGTCATCCTTAATGGAGGTGACACAACTGGTAGTAATTCTACCAAATACTCTTCTCATGAAATGGTCTATGATCTAGGATCAGAAGGTATCATGTCAATGCTTGAAAGATGGTACTCTGAGACCACATCTATGAGGATAAGAGCATGGGCTGAAGAGTACATGTCGATTATCACTTGTGAAACTTGCAATGGATACAGACTTAAGAAGGAGTCTCTTCATTTTAGAATTGGTGGCAAACACATTGGAGAATTAGCTAAAATGGATATTGCAGAGCTCCAAGACTGGATGTCGAAAATAGAATCACATTTAGATGACAAGCAAAAATTAATAGGTAAGGATATTCTAAAAGAAATAAGATTAAGGCTCGGATTTTTACTCCAAGTTGGGCTTGATTACCTCATGCTAGATAGACCGACTCGTACCCTCTCAGGAGGAGAATCACAAAGAACTAGACTAGCAACACAAATCGGCTCACAACTTACAGGTATCACCTATATTATGGACGAACCTAGCATTGGGCTTCATCAGAGAGACAATCATAGACTGATTGTTGCCCTTAAAGACCTAACCTTGATTGGAAACACTGTATTAGTAGTAGAACATGACAAAGACATCATGTTGGCCTCTGACTATATAATTGATATGGGTCCAGGAGCAGGACATCATGGTGGGTTAATCGTATCTGAAGGCACTCCTAAAGAGTTTCTAAAGATTAAAAGTCTCACATCAGATTACCTTTCCAATAGAATCAGGATAGAAGTCCCCACAAAAAGGAGAAAATCAAAGAAAAAACTGATTCTAAAAGGAGCAACAGGTAACAACTTAAAAAATGTAGATATCTCAATTCCCATTGGTGCTTTGACATGTGTCACAGGCGTCTCCGGTAGTGGAAAATCCACCTTAATCAATGATACACTTTACCCAATATTGAGGCAAAATATTTATAAGAGTGCACAAAGACCTTTGGCATACAAAAACATATCTGGATTAGAACATTTCGATAAAGTGATAGAGATAGACCAGTCTGCCATTGGTCGGACACCACGGTCTAATCCTGCTACATATATTGGAGTCTTTGATGATATTAGAAAGTTGTATGCCAATATGCCCGAATCTAAAATCAGAGGATACAAACCGGGCAGATTCTCCTTTAATGTAAATGGCGGTAGATGTGATATTTGCGAAGGGGCAGGTAAGAAAGTGATAGAGATGAATTTCCTACCAGATGTGTTGGTCGATTGTGAAAAATGCATGGGTAAAAGATATAATAGAGAGACATTAGAAATTTTATTCAAAGGTAAAAGTATCTCCGATGTATTAGAAATGAGTGTGGAGACAGCAGGTGCGTTTTTTGATAAAATTCCTGCTATCAGTCGTAAATTAAAAACATTGGACAGTGTAGGACTAGGATATATCACTCTTGGTCAACAAGCCACTACCTTATCTGGCGGTGAGGCACAAAGGGTTAAGTTATCAGAAGAGCTTTCAAAAAAAGATACAGGAAGTACAATATATATTCTTGACGAGCCTACAACTGGACTCCACTTTCAAGACATAAAGCATCTTATTGCAGTGCTAGACAGATTGGTCGAAAAAGGCAATACGGTCATTATCATTGAGCATAATATGGATGTAATAAAAGTAGCAGATTATATCATAGACGTAGGGCCTGAAGGAGGTAGAAATGGTGGGCATATATTATTCCAAGGGACTCCGGAAGATCTGATAAAAATTAAAGATAGTCATACTGGTAAATATCTTAAGGAGGAATTGAAGTAGGTGTTTGGGTTGTTGGCTAGTTGGCTAGTTAGCAGATTTGTTATTGGGGAGCAATTTAGGAACGACATTCTTTGTTTAACGGCTTCGCCTTGGTTTATGGGGTCTGCGACTGCCTTGTTTAATAGTTTAATTATATAAACTGCCGTAGGCAATAATCAATTAAGCAGATTTTATTCCAAAATCCTCTTGACGTACTTAAGACGGTGCGTATACTTTCTAGTATCTTCATTGTATATGCCTTCGTGATCTAATCTATCTATTCGTACTTGACCCGATGCATGGATTATTTGACCTTGGCCATACATGATACCAACATGATGGATTTTATCATCACTATTTACAAAGAAGGCTAGGTCTCCTTCTTTACTCAACTCTACGAAATCTACAATTTCACCACGTTCTACTTGTTGCGCAGCATCTCTTGGTAAAGCTATACCCATTAATTTAAAAACCACTTGAGTAAACCCACTACAGTCTATGCCAAAAGGACTTCGACCACCCCACAGATAGGGTGCATTCAAGTATCTTTTTGCTATTTTTATTAGCAATTCTACAGAAGGCTTACGATCATCTGTCATGATAGCTTGTCCATTATAAATACATTTACCGTATGGCATGGTGAATGACATTCCATCAAACTGCGGCAAGGTTGAGCCGATTAGAATGGGGTGTGATTTTGCTTCATTAGAAAAACTAGCAGACAAGTCCAAGCATACACCTGTTTTGTCTCCTAACTTATTAAATTCAATTTCGTCTATGGCTATGATTTGCTTTGGGTCAACCCATCCAACATAATCGTCATAATCGCATTTAACTTTAATCCAACTTTTATTTTTCTTCCCAATTATATGTACCAACTCACCAAATAATAATTGAGATACTATCTCTGATTGGTCTTCAGGACGTAATCGAATAGGCACAACGGACAATTGACAAACGCCATAGTCTAATGGAAGAAGGTTTTTGATTTTTCGTTTTGCCAATATGCTCAATTTAACAATGATAATATTACAATTATCAAGCCAAAAAGAGTTTTATAATTTATGCTTTTTCATTATCAACTTCTATTTGTCTATCTTTTATTGCTTTAAATATCACATAGCCAAGTAGTAGTAAAATTAGCCCAGAAGATATAAGATCTATAATAGATCCTGTAGCCATTGCAGAAGGTTTAAATTCAAATACTATTTCATGCTGGCCTGCTGGTATATTCATTGCTCTTAGTATGTAATTAGCTCTGATGTAATCTGTTGATTTACCATCTATTGTTGCTACCCACCCTTTGTTAGGTCCATACCAGATGTCGGAAAAAACTGCAAATTGATCACTGGTAGTATTACTTTGGAAAACCAATTTATTAGGGGCATACGATGTCAAAGTTATTTGTCCATTCTTTTCATAAGTATTTGACTTTACATATCCTTGAAACTCCTTATTGACCAAAGCAGTTACAGCAGGATCTAAGTTAGTTAGACCATCTATCTCTGCATTCGGATTTTCAACTATATTAATATTGCTTACAAACCATGCATTGCCTAGTGCTGCAGGGTTTAATTGATATGTAGCACTACCCTCCTCTGCACCTGGAATAATGAAATATTTGGTATTGAGCATATTAAGGACAGCCATGTTGTTTGTAGATAAATGACGATCTATAATATCTTGATATCTTTGCAGTTTAGCAGCATGATATCCGCCGACTGTTTTATGGAAATAAGAAGCACTGGCACTATTGTAAGGGTCTGAAGTCACATCATGTACTCTAAAATACAACTCTGTGTCCTCTAAAATTTTCTTATCTACAGGTCTTGGTTCAAAATTATTTTTATATACTCTACTGCTCACAAAATCGCTATGAGAAACATATCTAGTATCTACTTGAATCAGATCAAAAACACCAAATACACCTAAAATAATTGCAAGAACAACTGTTGAAATTTTTGATTTTGAATAGGCCCAAATTGCGGCCATTCCGACTAAAATATAAAATATTGACCTTAATGCAGAACTCCTTAATAAAGAGGCTCTATCTTCTCTCAATACATCAACAAATTGCTCATATCTAGCATCACTGCTGCCAACAAAATCAAAAAACATTCCACCAAAGAGACCAAACACCAAAGCAATTCCACCCAATATCCCTCCACTCCATAGAGCAGCTCTCCAATACTTAGATTTGTCTTCGCTATTAATCATATCTTGAAGTCCCAAAATACCTAAAATGGGCATTAAAACAGCAGCAATACTAAGCACTGAATTAGGAGTTCTAAACTTATTAAAAAGCGGAAAATAATCAAAAAAGAGGCGATTAAAAAATTCTAAATTTTTACCCAATGATAGAAACAATAAGAAAATAATGGAAACAACCAACCACCATTTAATAGGGGATTTAAAACTTATTGCTCCAAATAAAAACAAAAAGCATACTAAAGCTCCAAAATAAATCGGACCACTTGTAAATGGCAATGCTCCCCAATACAAGGGTGCTTGCACTTCTTTTTGTGACCTTACCATTTTACCAAAGGCAGAATCTTTACTTATCTTTTCTCCAGAACCTCCCCCCACAGCTCTTGGGATATAACTTGATAATAAATCTCTGTAGCCATTACTCCATTGCATAGCATAGTTCCAAGCTAATCCTTGCACCGCACTTGATGAATTAGGATCAGCATTATCTGTTTGGATAATGGGAGCACCTCTCATTGTATCCTCTCCATATTCATAAGTAGACCACAAGATAGAAGACGTTGATCCAATCGACAGTACCAAGCCTAATAGCAACACTAACCCACTTTTTATATAATCAGGGAGGGTCTTGTTCTTAATAGCATCAATGCCATAAATAATCACAAGTATTAACATGACTAAGCCTAAATAGTATGTCATTTGAGGGTGTCTATAAAATAAATTCAAACCCATTCCAATAGAAAAAACAGTCAATCCAACTAACCACTTTTTCCTAAAAACTAATAGCATCCCTGAAATTATGAGTGGAGCCACCATCAAGGTTTGCACCTTACTTGAATGGCCAGCTTCAAAGAGTATAAGGTTATTGGTAGAAAAAGCAAAAAAGATAGACCCAATTATTGCAAGCCAAGAGTTAACTCCTAGTAGCAGTAACATTATATAAAAACTAAACATACCTATGATAAACATTCCAACAGGATACTCCATACCTAATCCCAAAACCTTTCCTACATACTGTAAGAGATTAGACTTATTAGGATTAAATATCTGATAAGTTGGCATTCCACCAAACATTGAATTAGTCCAATTAGTAACTTCACCTGTCTCTTTATAAAATTCATGAGCCTCATGCCCCATTCCTGTAACTTGTACAGTATCAGATGAAGGTAATATTTTGCCTTCAAAATGAGGCATAAAATAGACCACCGCCATCATTATAAAAACAGCCGAAGCAATAATATGAGGTAAAATTTTCTTAAACATATCTGTCTACTTAATATAAAAATTCATGAAAAATGCTAACTCTATAATAAAGTTAGGTGTAAATATATAGAAATAAATT
>JBBKVK010000263.1:0-4373 GCA_037968395.1 Saprospiraceae bacterium
CAATATAATCTTAATATATTGATATACTGCATTTTATGACTTTGGCACGACTTTAGCACTAATATAAGTAACATTCATAGTACTTTACTTTAACTTCAAAATTAAATAATCATGACTAACTTACAATTTATAGACCTTTATCAATCAAACTATACTGCACTCTACAACTTTGCAAAAAAGTTAAGTAATGACATTAATGATGCAGAAGATTTAGTACAGGATACAGCAGTAAAAGCTTTCAAAAATTTTCACACTTTCCAAATTGGGACAAGTTTTAAAAGCTGGGCATTTACGATTCTTAAAAATACATTTATTAGCAAATATAGAAAAAATAAGAAACGAAAAAATGTAAGTGCTCCAATAGAAGATATGGCATATGCTATATCTAAAAACAATATCATTACAAATCCAGCAGAAACAAATATGAGGACTGAAGAAATCGAACAATGTATCGAAGAGTTGAGTTACAAGAGTAGAATACCTTTCTTAATGCATATAGCAGGATATCAATATAATGAAATAGCAGATGCATTAAACTTACCACTTGGAACTATTAAAAGTAGAATAAATTTTGCTAGAACTAAATTAAAAGAGTCTTTATTACTTAAAGGTATTGCAGCATAATTATTAAATATATTTTATAACAGATAAAAATTAAAAAAAATGGAAAAGAAGCAAAAATTAATGATAATAGCAGGTGTAGCAGCAGGTGCAGCAACAGCCTACTATTTAACTACTCCTAAAGGAAAAGCAATGAAATCTAAGTTAATTAACAAGACTAAAGACGTTGTCGACGTTACTGTTAATAAAGCAAGTGAATTGACTGAAGTAGCTAAAGACAAAGCCTCTACAATTGCTACAACTATTGTAGATACTAAGAATGCTTTTACTGAAAAAGCAACTTCAACTGCAGTTAACCAGCTTGGAAATCTTGAGAATGGAATTGCAAAGGCAAAAGCAAAATTGCAAAATAGTGTATCTGTCTAGGATTCATGTTAATATTCAAATAAAATCAATAACAAAGACTTGAGTATCTAATATTCAGGTCTTTGTTTATTTATAAATACCCTTTACAATGAACAGTGAAATACTAACGGATATAGGCGAAAACTATGAATATGTAAGAACTATCGTGGGCAATAAAATAGAATTGTTCAAAATAGAAACTGCGGAAAAATCTGGCAAACTCATAGGAGGTTTGGTCACAGCATTACTGATAGGAAGTATCCTGTCAGTAGTCGGGCTAATACTTACGATAATACTCGTCATTTACCTGGCAAGCCTTTTAGGATCATGGTTGATAGCCCTATCGATTTTAATAATATTTTTATTAAGCATGGCTCTCATTTTATGGGTCTTTAGGAAGACATTGATAATGAATCCAATATCAAATTTAATTTTTGAATTAATACTTGACGACGATGAATGAAAAGCTAGAAAGAAAAAAAGCTAAGCTTAACTTAGAAATTGAAATTGCGGAAACAGCTTTAAAGGACTACTTTAGTAACTTTAATTTTCTTTACGAAAATATTAATGGAAACTATGCCATTAAGAGACCTAAATTTAACATTATATCTTTTTTATTAAATCTATTTCCTAAGAGCAGTTTTTTAGGAAAAATATTGGTTTATTATAAGTCGATTAAAGGAGTACTGTTAGCTTTCTCAAAAAGCTAATAAGATATATATCTTTACATATCAACCTTTTAAAAACATTTATTTAAATAAATTGCCGCAAAATTTGAATAGAATACCGAACATTCCACTACAAAAAACACTTAGATTAGTAGTTACAAAGCAATATTGCTAATCAATAAAAACATTTAAAAATGAGTGTATTTAAAGACAAAGTAAAAGGAAATTGGAACGTATTAAAAGGAGAATTCAAACAAAAGTACGGCGAGTTAACTGATGATGACTTAACCTATACAGAAGGTAAAGAAGATGAACTACTTGGGAGACTTCAAAAAAAATTGGGCAAAACAAAAGAAGAAATAATTGATTGGGTAGAAAAAATCTAATTATATAATTTATCCATTTTAATTTCCGGATTATCAAGTAAAAAGGGTTAGTCAAAGTAATTTTGTACTAACCCATTTTTTAAATAAAAAATACATAAAAATGAATTACTTAGGATTTACCCCTCAACATATAGAAAAAACGTCAAAAAGCTTGAATCAATTATTGTGTAATTATCAAGTGTACTATCAAAATCTTCGAAATTATCACTGGAACATAAAAGGACAACATTTTTTTGATCTCCATTTGCAATTTGAAGACTTATACAATGAAGCAAAACTTAATATTGACCAAATCGCAGAGAGAGTATTAACCCTTAGGAAAAAACCAATATCAACTTTAAAGGAGTACTTATCAAATGCAAAAGTTAAAGAAAAATCTTCTTTAAGTGCCGAAAAAATGGTGGGTAATA
This sequence comes from Saprospiraceae bacterium, assembly GCA_037968395.1. Lineage (GTDB taxonomy): Bacteria > Bacteroidota > Bacteroidia > Chitinophagales > Saprospiraceae > JADKBO01. The sequence continues at coordinate 2,431 of JBBKVK010000263.1, forward strand.
TACTCTCTGATCACAAAATATTAATAGTAAATATGAGAGAATTATTAGAAACAGCTGGAGATGCTAGGGATGAAGGAACGATTGATTTAATTGCAGGATTTCTTGCTAGCATCGAAAAGAAAAGTTGGATGCTAGATGCATGGCGCAGTAAATAAATTACAAAGTAATTATTGAAACATCCCTACTTAAAAGCAAAATATTCTCTCCTCACTAGACTTATATTAAGACTATGAACAAACTACTTGAAAACAATTCTTTAAGAAATGCAACTTATGTTATCATTTGCATTATAGGTCTTGGTTGGATATTATTCTGGGGTGCATCTATATTATTGCCAATTATATTTGCAATATTATTATCAATGTTATTGTCACCTATTCAAAAAAAGATTTCAACAAAGATCAGATTTCCGAGTATCTCAATAACCTTGAGTTTTCTATCGGTTTTATTACCATTAATTTTGCTATTTGGTTTATTATCTATTCAATTAATGGATATAGCAGATAGCATGCCTTCGATTGGAGACAAAGTAGAAGTTGGTATAGATAAAGGAATTAGGCAGCTTAGATACAACATGCCATTCTTACCTGTAGATACTAAAAATATTATTTCTCAAAACATCAAAAAAGGTGCCTCTCTACCCTTAGATTTATTACAAGAGGGAATGGTAGCATCTACAGGTGTAATATTTGGGCTAGTGATGACTTTCTTGTATACTTTTTTCTTACTATATTATCGAAAAAGCATCAGAAATTATATTGTTTACAACTTTAACAGATCGGATAGAAAAGATGTAAGAGAAACTATTTCAAAAATAAAACTGACTGTACAAAAATATGTAGGAGGATTAGGATTGGTCATATTAATATTAGCCGTATTCAACTCTGTTGGGCTTTTAATAATTGGCGTCAAGTATGCAATCTTTTGGGGTTGTCTTGGGGCGATGCTGGCAGTGATTCCCTATATTGGGACATTAATTGGTGGAGCATTGCCTTTTTTTTATTGCTTAGCTACATATGACCAATCTTGGCAACCTGTTGCAGTAGCTGTTTATTACATGGCAATACAACAAATAGAAGGCAATCTAATTACTCCCAAAATAGTAGGTAAACAAGTAGATTTAAATCCTATGGTTGCATTACTTGCATTGATTACATTAGGAAGCCTTTGGGGAGTAGCAGGGATTATACTGGCCCTTCCGTTAGTATCAATATTAAGGATATTCCTGATGCAATTTGAAGAAACATATGCAGTTGCTAGATTAATGGGATCAGATATAGCTGAAAATGCGGGAGTGTACAAGAAAATTTTTGACGGCAAAGCATTTGAAAATGAAAATAATTCAAAAAGCATAGATTCATAATAGTTGATTATTTAATTACTAGTCTCATTCCACTAAATAATAGTCAGTTAAATTACCATAAAAAAATATCACCGAATAGAAAGTCTAATACCTGGGCTATTGCCAATAATCCTATAGCAAAAACACCTCCTTGGTTCAAACAATTCATTTTAATTTTTTTCAGACATCACTTGACAATTTACTTTTATCCTCTAAGGCAGTTAACGTTCAATTTTTACTACTGTAAAGACTTGTGAATATTATCAAGTAAGAGCTGCAAATATAATTATTAGACAAGTTCTTTTTCTTCTTAGTCTTACAGTAGTAGCACTATTAATCTAGTCAATTAACTTCTACACCTAATACCCAAGCTCAATTAAACCAGCATTATGCGTTAGAAAATCCCCGCCTGCCAAAGTCTTGTACGTCGAGCAGGTATTGCAGACCGAAACACCTTCAAAATAAGTCGTGTTACTCACTTTTCTCCTTCATCAAGTTGATCACTTTGAAGGCTTCCCCAAAAACGCAGTCATTATAAAATTAAAATAATTTTTATAACTTTGAAAATTTTATATTGATATGAAAAGGACAAAATTTACAG
>JBBKVK010000264.1:0-23782 GCA_037968395.1 Saprospiraceae bacterium
CTTTTGTACACAGTACACATTAAATATATTTATAATATGATGGATTCATTAATACAAACTTTTCCAAGTCAACTCTCCGAGGCATTGGTAATAGGAAACTCCGCTGTAATTAAGGCACATGATCACCCGATATACAAAGTATTTGTTGCTGGTATGGGTGGATCTGGTATTGGAGGGGATTTTGTAAAAGAATTTATCAGTCAAGAATGCAGTGTTCCTTACATAATCGGGAAAGGGTATGATACACCAGGATTTATAGATAAAAATACATTGTTTATTGCTTCCTCTTATTCTGGAAACACCGAAGAGACAATAGCATCATTATCAAGTATTAAGAATTCAGGAGCTAAAGTGGTATGTATCACAAGTGGTGGTGCTCTCCTTGAAATGTCAGTTGAGAATGGTTGGGACCATATTATTATACCAAGTGGTTCTCCTTCACCAAGAGCTTGTCTGGGTTACTCTATTGTAGCTCAACTTTCCATACTGAACAAATTAGGTTTTATTGGCAATACACTTTTAGCTAATACGAAATCTGGCGCTGATCTAATTAATTTTGATCAAGATGAAATTAGAAACAAAGCAGAGAAAATTGCTGAAATTATTAAAGATAAAATGCCAGTCTTGTATACCACAGACAGAATGGAATCTGTAGCTGTGAGATGGAGACAACAATTAAATGAAAATGCTAAAATATTGTGTTGGCATCATGTTATACCGGAGATGAACCATAATGAATTAGTAGGATGGAAAGATAATTATCCAAATATCGCTGTTTTGTATTTAAGAAATCGTGATGACCAAAGACGGAATGCTATGAGAATAGATATTAGCAAAGAAGTATTGTCTAATAAATCTAATACTCTTATCGAAATATACTCCAAAGGCCAAAGCTTGATCGAAAAAGCCTTTTATTTTATTCATTTAGGTGACTGGGTTAGTTGGTATTTAGCAGAAAGCAGAGGTGTAGATGCAATTGAAATCGATGTTATTGATCATCTTAAAGTAGAATTATCGAAATTATAGCTCTAGATAGGTAGAAAAAACAAAGCCCACGATGTCTTGGTATTGGATTTTTACCCAGTAGCCAGACTCACCGCCAACATTAACTACTTCAGTATCTTTATAATATAATTTTACCATTTCCCCATCTGGTATCTTAGCGATTACTTCACTATCTGTACTAGGTAAATTCCTTAAATTAAGTCCTGTGCTTGATGTCTTTACTTTTGCAAATTCGGGAATGGACCTAGATTTTAGATAATTCAATGCAGTAGTAAGTGAATCAATCTCTGAGTCTTTTTCTATTAGGAATTCCTCCCATTGGCTTTCATTTTTTGTGATTTTATCTTTATGCCCTAAGGAATAATGATATACATCGCTTAAGACTGACTTTGGATCTTTTTCGACTATAAAGCAAGTAAGAAGTAATAGCAATGCAAATGCAAGTAGCACATACCCTACCCACTTATAAGTATTACTGTCTTTCTTATTTGGTTTTCTCTTTTTAATCACTACACAAAGGTATAAAAATATTCAGTTATTTTCTTGCTGAGTTCTTAAGTTTATAGACTACGCATTTATTTATATGTTCTTCGACCGATTATTTAATCGTATAAAAAAAGTTGTTGAGTTGTTGAGTGCTTGAGTTCAATAAAATTATAAAGGTATTTTGGACATTTAGACATTTTTACATTAAAATCTTTTAGGCATTTTATTTCAAATTAAGAACGTTACTTATATATTGTACTTTAATATTTATTAATTATAATATTTAAATGTCATTTAGGTTTAAAACTTGTTGGATCAAAGACTTTACAGCATATCTAATATTATGCTGTTTATGTCTTGAGGTACAAGCCCAGGCAGAATTATTTTCACCAAGTCGCTCATTATACATCCAGTCGTTTGAGATTAGTGTAAACAATACAATTTTTGCAATAGACCAGAATAACCTTCTTTATTATTCTAATGGACAATCTTTCTCTCCACTTACCAATAAAAATTGTACCCAATTATTTATCGATGGCAATTTATATGTTTCTTGCAGTGACTCTTGCTACCAAATAACTGATACAACATACTCACCCATGTTGCATGCTAAAGCTTCATCAAACGAAAGAGAATTACTTTTATTTGAAGATGAATTTTACTCTTTTTACACCGATTCTATTGAAAATAGTAGCGGAAAATCAATTTTGTTACCTCCAAATACACATGATATAACTATAGAAAATAATGTGATATATGCTGCTACTCATAATGGATTGTGGATTTATCAAAACAACAGTTGGAAAAAATATCAAATCCCTACACTTCCAAATGATGGCGATTTCACTAAATGCTGTGTTCGGAATGGTAAAATACTATTATCTGATCAATCAAAAATATATTTCTTCGACCCAGAATCTTACGACATTGATGAATACTATTTAAATGCCAAAATAGCTGACCTTGGAATGGATATAGATGGCAATATCTGGTACTTATCTAAAGGGAATTTGTACTACATCATGAGAAATCAGACTGTCACAAATAATATCAAAATAGCTAGTGTAATCATTGATGAGGTAGAATCTGGAATCCAGCCAGAATATTATTTAACACAAAATAAAAGTAAAGTAAATATCATTTTTGATCATCGCAATCTGATTCCATCAGAAGGGTCTCAACACTATTATATGATGGAAAACTTCGATAATGAATGGTTACCCATCAAACAGGAGAACATAAGATATTCACTTTCTACAGGAAAATATACATTCAAAACCAAAACAAGTGTAAAGGATGTTACATCGTATCCTCAACAAATCAACTTTAAAGTCATTCCTCCACAAGACCAAACATGGTTATATATATTAGGGTCAATAGTTGGTCTCTTATTGCTAATAGCTTTGTTTCAGTATTTTAAATATCAAGAAGAATTAATTAAAATGAAGTCTAAGATTAAACTGCTTCAGACACAGACTTCCTTAGCTCAGACCGAATCCAAGCTCAATCAAATTAGTATCAATCCACATTTCCTTTTCAATTCTTTAAATAATATCCAAGGGCTCTTATTGGATGATGACAAATCAAAAGCAAGAAACCAACTTAGGAACTTTTCGTTGATGATGCGACAGGTATTGGACTCTAATGAATCAGACTATATTACAATAAGGGAAGATGTTAAATTTTTAAAACAATATCTTGAGTTAGAAAAAATGAACCATAACAGTAACTTTGAGTACCAAATAAAAATAGAACAATCTCTGGACCAAAACTTACTAATCCCACCAATGATTACGCAAATACTGGTCGAAAATGCTATTATCCATGGGATGAAAGGCAAAACTGAAAAAGGAATTATCTCAATTCAATATTTGCCAACGAATGACAAGCAAATAGTTGTCACTGTACAAGACAATGGCAAAGGATTAGAACACAGCTCTCAAAAACATTCTTCTAAGGGCATTCAGATTTTAAAAGAAAGACTAAAAGGAGTTAAAAATGCTTACAATATTGAAAATATTGAACATACAGGTGAAGTTGTGGGCTGCAAAGCCTCAGTTATAATGGATCCTAAATAATAAATTAGACTACTCTAAACTATATTTAATACCAGCCTAAAATAATCATTCGATTATTGTTGTTCTATGTCCAAAATCGCATAATTTATGTTTATTTTTGTCAGAACATTAACAAAAGAAAAGCTGCATTATGAGTATTGTCGAAATGAAAGTGCCTGTTATTGGTGAATCCATCACAGAAGTAACCTTATCACAATGGCTAAAGAAAAACGGAGAGTTTGTCAATATAGACGAACCTATTTGTGAATTTGAGTCAGACAAAGCAACATTAGAATTTCCTGCAGAAGTATCAGGTAAATTAATATATATAGCTGCCGAAGGTGATGACTTAGAGATAGGTGCTTTAGTTGCTAAAATTGATACCTCGGTTGAAGGCACAACTACAGATGCTCCTGCAAGCAAAGCCCCTACCCCAGCTCCAGAAGCAAAAAAAGAAGAAGCTCCAGAACCAGTTGCAGCCAACTATGCTACTGGCCATCCAAGTCCTGCAGCTGCAAAAATATTACGTGAAAACAATGTTGATCCAGCTTCTGTGTCTGGTACAGGCAAAGATAGTCGTATCACAAAAGACGATGCCTCCAATGCAAAAGCTGCTTCACCAGCTGCTTCAACACCTCCTTCATCCACTCCTCCTACCGCAAAATCACCATCAGGGGAAAGAACGGAAAGAAGAGAGAAAATGAGCAGAATGAGGAGAACCATTGCAACCAGATTAGTTTCTGCTAAAAACAGCACCGCAATGTTGACCACATTCAATGAAGTGGATATGAGTGGCATCATGGAATTAAGAAAAACATATCAAGATAAATTTGTAGAAAAACACGGTATTAAGCTTGGATTTATGTCATTATTCGCCAAAGCTTGTGCGGTAGCTTTGATGGAAAAACCAGATGTGAATGCCTCTATTGATGGTACAGATATTATTTACCATGACTATGTAGATATTTCGATTGCAATTTCTACTCCTACAGGATTAGTTGTGCCTCCAGTACACGATGTAGAAAATTTAGATTTTCATGAAATCGAATATAAAATAAAAGACTTAGCTATAAAAGCAAGAGACGGTAAACTGTCACTTGATGAAATGAAAGGAGGTACATTTACCATCACCAATGGCGGTATTTTTGGCTCACTACTGAGTACACCAATCATCAATGAACCACAATCTGCCATTCTAGGTATGCATACTATCCAAGATAGACCAATCGCAGTAAATGGTCAAGTAGTAATCCGACCGATGATGTATATTGCTTTATCTTATGACCATAGAGTTATTGATGGTAGCACATCTGTGACTTTCTTAGTAAGGGTAAAAGAGTTACTTGAAGACCCAATGAAATTGATGATGGGTATCTAATAAGACTTATATTAAAAATATATAAAGAGGTAGTTTTCTTAAGGGAGCTGCCTCTTTTTTTCAATTAAAAATAGTTTAATTGGTATTAAAACAGGATAGTATAGGACAATAAAACTCATATTAACCCTTCTCCATTTTTAAAGCCAGATGTGATTGACACTTATCTTAAATAAAAAAATCGGAGACATTCTTGCGAATGCCTCCGATTTGTAAATGGGGGGGGTATTGTGTTTTCAATTACTTAACTAAAACAACCTTTTCATTTTTGATTACATTATCTGCATTGTTTCTTAATTCTATAAAATAGACTCCTTCATTCCATTTCTGAACATTTATTTGGTCATAAGATTGAAAGCTATTGTTTAAATATACTACTTGACCAAGACCATTATAAACAGTCGCAATTCCTTGTTGAATGTCTAATGAAGATTCAATATTGATAAAGTTTGTCGCAGGATTTGGAAATACTGAGATTTCTATATTCTTGTTATCTCGCAAAGCCATGTTAGCATCTAAAGACGTATTACCAGTTTTAGTCGTAGTCTTTTGATAATTTTGTGAAAATCCAAATCTTTGAATATTGTCATTGTCTGTCGAACCATTTTGTTCGTAACCACCAGAAACAATGTTTACTAAAAAACCGTTTCTTGAATCTGAATAGTCAGAAGAATTTACTGGAATACATATCTGGGCTCCTCCTTCACCATTATCAACATCAGCTACTGAGGATACCAATGTACCTCTTAAAACTGAATTAGAAAATGCATCTACTTCAAAATTAAATCTATCACTATTAAAACCACTAATTGCATTAAGATCAAAATTCATTTTACTTATTGAAATTTCTACAGCTAAAGGTAATGTTGTTAACTCAATGCCATCCTCTGCAATAATTGTAAAACAAGCTTGTCCATATGTCTGGCCAGTCGCAGGTGGATCTAATTTTGTGTTGGTAAGTGATATATCTTGTGCATTTATTGTTGCAATGCCTACTATTAAAAGTATTCCTAATGTATATATGATATTTTTCATTTCTTTGATTTTATTATTTTTAATTAAATATTTTAATCTTAAAAGATAAGACTCATAATTTCATGAAAGGGAATGACCCCCTTCATAAAATCATTTTTTTTTAATTTTGGTCTGAATAATTTAGTGATTCATTATCCTTATTGTTAGCAGGATTATTTTCTAATTTACTTACCGTTTTAGTTTTAGCAGAGACAGGCATATTTCCTGACCCGTTTGAATCAAACAACCCTGTAAATCCGAATCTTATTGATTGATTAGATAAAATATCTACATCTGTAGTAAATTCCCAAAAAAGGAAATTTTCAGAAAACTTAAACAAAGAGTTATCAACATCAAATCCTCCAACTTGTGTAACCGTAGGGTCAAAGGTGAATCCTAAATAATCATTCTTGCTGATTCTAACAGTAATAGGTCCTGTAGTATTATTACCTGACATCTCTACTATATCGACTAATAATCTCATAGGAGCCTCTCCACCATTTACGATACCAGGTGTAATTGACATTGAAGGTTTAACATCAAAAACAGGTTTTGTCGATCCTACAACTAACGTATATACCTCATCAACATAAGTTCTTCCACCACTTGAAATAGGATCAGTAACTTTTGCAGTACTTTTAAGAGCAACAGGATTATCAATTATTCTAATATTATCAACAAACCATCCATCACCACCACCAAGACCAGAGTCTTCAGCAAAAACAAATCTTACATTAGTCGCATCTACTGGCAACAATGCAGCTGATTCAATATAATCAGAAATGCTACCTGTAAATGCAGGTCCTGTATAAGTTAGGTTAAAAAGTCCATCAAGAATCGCATTGTATCCATTTTGTTGAACAGGTAAAATAGCCCAAGTAAGACCATCAGTAGAATACTCTAAATAACCACCATCATAACCTGCATCCGTGTCATACTTATGATAAAATCTAACTTGTCTCTGAGCACCAGTAATCGGAATAGAAGGACTCTCTAAAGTAGTATTCGCTCCAGTCAATCCATTATTATCAGTATGAAAATAAGCAATTCCATCTTGCCCTCCATCTGTCTTTCTTGTAAATTCATTAATCCCACCTGTTACAGCAGTCCATCCTTCACTACCAGTTTCAAAAGAATAACTTTCTTTGATTTCTGAATAATTTTCTGTTAATACATACCCAGTTATTGATAGTATCACTGACGAGTTAGCTGGAATTTCTGCAATGGTAAAAGTAATATTTCGTCCATTTGTTACATAAGGTGCACCTGTAACACTTGTAAGCGTAAAATTATTTGGAATAACATCTGTTGCGATTATGTCATAACTTGCAGCTCCAGTCGTATTCTCAACCAATATGTCATAAGTTAAATAAGATTCGTTTTCCAGTAACACAGGAGCATCAATTGTGATATTGTGAAAAGCTTGCGTAGGATCACAAGGAGTTGCATAACCATCTCTTTCATCACCAATATTATTTGTAGGGTTAATTGCGTCTGACCCAAGACCTCTCTTTGCAAATGCTTTCCATATTAAACAACTGTGAGCGCCATTGTAATGTAAATTATCTGCTAAAATTATTGCATCTCTCATGTCTAAAAACGTCGGACTTGGCTTTTGAAGGCTGATGCCTTCTTGGATTAGTTTCAATGCTAAGTTATTACCAGCATTATTATCTATAATAGCCTGAATATCATTACTTGGTGGGTTGTAAGTAACTACATCATTAAATCCGTACTCATCAACCAATGCTTGCTCTAACTCCCAAAGCATAGTACACCATATAAATCCTACTCCATGAGGAACAGAAATTTCTGCCGAGTTACCAATGCCAATTCCACCATTAGTTGTACCCGCAAATGTGTACTCATTCACTTGCATATCAACGCTATATTTTCTTGGTCTGATACCAGGTCCGTCTGAGTTTGTATATGTTACATAAGTACCAATTCCTTTGTTAGGTAATACACCATTAGGGTGAAGTGAATCAGCTGGGCTCAAATCAGTAGACGTAGTAGTAAGGTATAGAGCATAAAAATCTGACCATCCTTCACCACCTTGCTCACTTCCTGATAAAGTTCCTCCTGTAAGACCTTGAGGTGAAGTTCTTGAAGATATACCGTGACCATATTCATGAGCTATAATACCATTATCAAAATCACCATCTCTTCTAGGTGCTGGTGGATTATCTTGTTGTAATGATCCAAAAATTGTAACACCTTCAGCTAAAGATTCTTTTAGAATCAATCCAGTATTATAACTCACCATCACTGATGGAATTGTAACTGTATTACCTGTAGGATCTGTACCTCCCATTGCAGCTACTTCATCAGGACTACTACTGTTGTTATTAATTATAATTACACCAGCAGCACCACCTTTTTGTGCTCCATCTACTTTTTCTACAAAAGAGCAGTCTCCTCTATCAATCAGCACAATTGCTCCTGTAACATTATTACAAGGTACTGCACCTACACCGCCAGCTCCTAATCCACATCCTTTGCTATCACCACATCCATTGTTAATAAGCAATATTTGTTTATTCAAAACAGGATTTTCATGAAGATTATAAGGATTTATTGCACTGTATATAGCCCCTTGAATAGCGTTAAATTTATCTCCTGTAGATACATAAGTTGGAGCAGATACTGATGTTATTTGTACTAATTCGTCAGCAGCAGCAGCAGTCCAAAGATACATTTGCATTTGTGGGTTAACACCATCTTGCAAAGTTAGCATATTTGCATTGTTAGTACCTCCACCATCTTGAGCTTGTGCTAAAACGTTGTCATTTTCTGCTCCTCCTTTCCCAAAATTGTCAAACTGAAAATTTCTACCAGCTTCAGTAAATCCAAAATTGTAAAATATATCATGGATCAAATTGTTTTGATAAAATAAATTCACAATAGCTGCACTTCTATTTGGTGTAGGGTTATTTGAACTTGGTTGAGTATACTCAGGATCTTGTGTTAAATCCCAATGGTAGATAAATTCTTGGTTTCCTAGTATATTGTTACTAGTTGCCTGGGCTGCAGCAGCTGGATTAGGTATTCCTCCTAATGGTCCAGGACTTGGATCATAAAACGAAAATACATTATTACCATGTGTATAAGGTAACTGCACCGTGCCATTTAGGCTTGTCCACCCATATGGTGATGCTATTGGATCTCCAGATGTTGTTATTAGTGTTTGATTGCTATTTGCAGTATTGTCATTTGGGGCTTCTGCAGGGAGATCTAGTACTAAGTACTTATTAATAGGTGTTACAACTGCAGAACTAGCAATTGTAGTATGATTGCAGTGCTCATGAGCATGTACTCGGCTTGAGTTACTTTCTTTCCACTTTGTTGCACTTTCAATATGTTTCTTTTTTTGTTGAGCATCAAGTATTTCTTGCTCCTCTGGAGAAGCATCATATACTAATCCATGTCCAAATTCGCAATGAAGAACTTTATCTTCTGACAATAAAACTTCACCACTCGTAGCATCTACATAATCAATAAAATAGTGTTGTCTGTCTGGTGTGTAAATTTGTGTTTCCCATGTCAAATTTAACTCATTTGACTTAGCATCTTGTATATATACAAGTCTTACTTCTGGTTTTGAAGCATAAAAATCATTACTGTTAAATACAGTATGACGATCTTTCTGATTTAAAGATCGGTTTACTGAAAGTCTAACTGGGGCATCGACTTCATGGTGTTTTGCAGCAATATTAAGTGCATTTATTTCATTAATGGATGCATTCTGGCTTTTAGCACTTGCATTCGAAAATGTATTTGTTGCAAATGTCTTACCTTCTTTATTGTATGCTAAAGTAATAATGGCATCCTTAATAGTAATCCCATTAATGTTTTGTAAAGCTTGTATTTTTCCAATTTGGGCATTTTCATCAAAATTAGATGATAAAATTTCAAATTGTAATTTATCTGCAGATCTGGTCAAATTTTGATTAGTTTGAAGATAGTTAGCAACTTTTTCTTTTGCGTTTCTTACGGACTGAGATGTAACCAATAATGGTAACATTAGAATGGTAACAATAAGAGGTAAATACTTTTTCATAATAATGATTTTGATAAGTTGAATAATAAACGCTAAATTAGATCTATGCTTTAGGTCCTACAATGACCCATTTGGATCATTTTTGAATAAAAAGCTTGGATTGTTACATTTTTATTAAAAAATCACCTCTTTTATTGAAGAAAAAATCAAGAAAATTTGAAAAAAATCGATGAAATATCAAGATTAGAGTGTTTCTTGTCCATTCAGATTTTAAAAAACAACATATTGTTGATTAAAAATAAACTAGAAAGGCAAATAGACTTTAAGAGAAAATTATCTCTTAAGATAATGTCTATAATAATAATGATACTAATCGCGGATGTTAGTATTGGTCAACAAATTCAATTTTCTCAACTTACTAAATCATTTACCAATTGTATCTATAAAGATTCAGATGGGTTTATATGGGTAGGCACACAAGATGGTCTATTGAGATATAATAATTTTAATTTTGATGTTTTTAGGTATTCAGCTAATGACAAATTTTCTCTTCCAAATAACTATATCAAAGACATCATTGAAGATAATGATCAAAATTTATGGATTGGAACCTTCGGTGGTGGCTTAGTACAATGGGATAGATCACTAGAGCGATTCTACTCTTACCCAATAAATACAAGTTCAGAATCTATCAACTCAATTGCATTGTTTCAAGACTCCCTCCTATTAATAGGAAGTGAAAACGGATTAATCAAATTTAATATAAAGAATAAGAGTTCAGAAAATATTTCATTAATAGATCAAAGCGACGAATCTAAATTTATAAACGATATATACATTTCTCACGAACAAGAAATTTTTATTGGTACGAATGAAGGGCTATATGAATATATGAATATTAGCGCTGAAAGGAAAAAGTTAAATAAAGACAAGTTTATTGTTTACTGTATTGTAGGACAAGGCCATCGAATATATTTTGGTACAGATAAAGGGTTACATATATATAATAAGAGGAAGGACTTGATGGAACATCAGCTTATAGATAATATTGTTACTTCCATTCTATTAGCAGATTTAGATCAATGGTACGCTGGAACCAATACAGGAATTTATCATTTTACCGAAAACAAGGAATTGAAATGGTATTCTAAAAAAGACTATTCCGAAAATGGGCTACAAAGTGACCTGATTCATTGTCTATACAATCTTGGGGATGATATTATATGGGCCGGAACTAGGCAAGGTGTTTTCCAATTTTCTATCAGGGCTCCAGATTTTAAGTCATTAAATAGGCAGTATAATAATACTATGTGCTCTACCATTGCTCTTGGGATGGTGGAAGATAAGAATAATGATGTCTGGGTGTGCAGCAGAGAAGGGTTAATGCAAATAAAAACAACTGGTGAAATAGAAAATTGGGAGACGACGTGTCATACCAGCAACAATACTAAAGGTATGAACAGTGACTATACCATCAATATATCGAAGGCTGCCAATAATGACCTTTGGTTAGCTTATAGAAATAATGGGTTTTCACGATTAAGGGAAATAAATAAAACATGGGTATGGCAAAATTTTCCCAAGATAGAAGCAGAACTCGGTGGAGAAGGTGTTAATCAAGTGTATCAAGATTTATCAGGCAGGTATTGGCTGGCCTCAAGAGGTAGAGGTCTTATAAATTTTAATCCTGAAGACCAAACCATAAAGATATATGATGAAAAAAATGGATTATCGCATCCTTATATATTTAGAATATATCAAAACCAAAAAAATGAACTTTGGTTGTCAACAGCAAATGGAGGGTTGTGTCGTTTTAATATAGACAAAGAAACTTTTGATTGTAAAGAACCCAATCCTAAAGACCCTAGAAGTATATCTACTAGCATGGTTTTAGCTACGAATAAAAGTAGTAAAGGTAATCTACTAGTATGTACAACTGATGGTCTAAACATTTTAGGAGAAAATGGAGAATTTACTAAAATCAACACTTTTGACGGATTACCTAATAATGTAGTTTATGCAGCATTGGAAGATGACAATGGTAAAATTTGGGTAAGTACAAATGAAGGGATTAGTAGATTAGACTTAAGTCAGCGTGTACCGAGTGTTACCAATTACAACAAAAGTCACGGTTTGGCAAGTTTCGAATTTAATCAACACTCTTTTTTAGAACACTCATCTGGTTTATTTTTGTTTGGAGGTGTTGAAGGTGTTACTGTTTTTAATCCTTTAGAAATTCAGGATCATAAAATAATTCCCAAAATAGCGCTTACTGATTTTCAATTATTTAATAAATCCATCCCTATCAATCCAGAAGCCACTGATGAGTTTAGCCTAAAAAAATCAATAACCAAGATTGATAAAATAAATCTATCCTATAATCAAAATTCTATTGCTTTCGAATTCGCGGCTCTTGGCATTACTACTGCTGAAAATATTTTATATCAATACAAACTCGAAGGTTTGGAAAATGATTGGGTCAATGCTGGACTTAGGAGTTATGCCTCTTACCCCAAAATACCTTTTGGAGATTATACTTTCAAAGTAAGATTGGTAGATCTCAACAAGATTCCTCTTACCCCTGAAAAACATGTAAAACTTCATATTTCAACTCCTCCATGGAAAACATGGTGGGCCAATTTACTCTATATCTTTTCATTATTTAGTATTATGTATCTATATACTCGATTCCAAAAAGCTCGTACTTTGGCAATAGCTGATGCCCGAGAAAATGAACGGGATGTATTTAGGAAAAAATTAGCGAGAGATTTTCATGACGAAGCAGGCAATAAAATTACCAGAATTTCTTTAATTACAGATAGCATTACTCGAAAATCGAAGGAAGAAACTACAGTGAGTAGCCTTAGCAAATTGCAGGATAACATTCAAGATCTTAGAATGGGAATGACTGATTTCATTTGGGTACTTGACCCAGGAAAAGACAGTCTTGGAGAGACCCTGAGAAGATTAATGGATTTTGCAAATGATACATTTGAATATACTGATATTCACTTTAAAATGGAGTCAATTGGTTCCGACTTAGAACATGTGGTTATGGAAAGTAATGTCCGTAGGCATTTTATATTAATCATGAAAGAAGCCATAACGAATATCCTAAAACACTCAAAGGCAGATCAAGTCATCTTTAAATATAAACTTACAGAAGGAATATGGACTTTTGAGATTATTGATAATGGAAAAGGCTTTGATCCTAATGACCTTAAAAGGGTAAATGGCCTTAATAATATGAAGGCAAGAGCTGAAAAGATAGATGGTAGTCTAGAAATAATTGGACAAAAAAATAAAGGAAGCACTGTGTCATTAAAAATAAAGATTTAAGGTTTATGTTATGACCCATATGGGCCATTGCGAACAAGATGGGTAATTTTTACCTTTAAAGCTTAATAATAAATTATCAGATTATGATAAAAGTAGCAATAGTAGAAGACGATCTCGAAATTAGACAAATGTATAAAACACTAATTAATGAATCAGATAATATGGTTTGTGTTGGTGAATTTGAAGGCTCTCAAGAGACTGTAGATGATCTTGCAAATTCATCTGTAGATGTTATTCTTATGGATGTAGATATGCCTAAAATGAATGGTATAGAATGTGTAAGACGTATAAGAAAAATTAATTCTAAGATTCCAATAGTTATGCTCACTGTTAATGAGGATACGGAGTTAATATTTACTGCTCTACGTCAAGGAGCTAGTGGATACTTAGTAAAAGGGCTAAGGTCCGAAAAATTACTAAGAGGCATCCAAGATGTGCTAGAAGGAGGTGCACCAATGACCTCTAATATTGCAAGAATGGTTATTGATTCTTTTAAAATTGTGCCACAAGAGACCCTTTCACCAAGAGAAACCGAAGTTTTACAGTTGCTTTGTGATGGCGATAATTATAAAACCGTGGCAGATAAGTTATTTATTAGTAGCAATACCGTCAAAAGACATATTAGAAGTATCTATACCAAACTAGAAGTTACCTCTAGAGGGGAAATGGTACAAAAAGCATATAGAAAAAAATTAGTTAGATGAAGGTATTTTACATTCTCATTACCACATTATTATGGAGCCAGATTTTTCTTGCTCAATCTATAGAGAAAGAATACAGTGATGATATTCAAAGCATTAGATATTCTACAGAATTACAAACACCTGCTCAAATTACGCTAAAAAATGGTAGTACTTTCAAAACTTCAGATGCCATTAAAGCTATTTCAAAATTTCTCAAAGTTGACAACACAGAACTTAGTTTACTAAGTAATACAAAAATAAGTCCTTCAATTTCTATAGAAAAATATAGCAGATCAATCGGTGGTATAAAAGCACCTCATTGCAATTATACTGTGCTCTATAAAGACAACCAAATAGAGTCCATCTATGCCGAACACTATGAATCTCCAAAATCAAAAAACAGAAATATTATAACAGAGGCTGAGGCATTAACAATGGTTTTACCACATTTAGAAAGCAATTTATTTGCATGGGAAGCTACGTCTAATCTCTTGAATAATTATCCTGTTGGATCAAAACCTTACGACAAACTCCAAAAAGTACTCATTGATGAATACCCAAAAGGTGAACTCGTATACATAAAAGATTACTACACCGACTACTCTGGATTAGAGTTGGCATACTTTTTTACCATAGAATCAGTAATTCCTGAATTTAGGGACAGGGTCTATGTAAGTGCCGCTGATGGTAGAATCCTGCTAAGAGATCCTCAATTAAAGCATGGGACAGGTGATACTAGGTATTCTGGGACGAGATCTTATCCTACTACCCAAATAAATGGACCTCCAGGTGCTATATATGAGTTAAAAGGAATAGAACCAATAAGTGGAGTCTATTGTGAAACCCGGAGCCTTGAGGGCATCGGTGGATTGCCTATTTCCTC
Source organism: Saprospiraceae bacterium (assembly GCA_037968395.1). Taxonomy (GTDB): domain Bacteria; phylum Bacteroidota; class Bacteroidia; order Chitinophagales; family Saprospiraceae; genus JADKBO01. Next base: position 14,843 of record JBBKVK010000264.1, read on the forward strand.
ACCAGCCATCATTGCATTATCCGATTCTATTGCAGATGGTGACGAACCAGACCCATGTTTAATTGATAATACAGAGACTATAGCAGAATTTGGCGATGATGAATGGGATGCAAATGAACATCGAAAAGTGGCTTTTACAGGAGGAGCTCAATCTTGCTGTCCAGCATATATATCTGGGCAATGCGACGAAGTTAGGAATGATGACATTGCACTGGACGCACATTGGGGAGCAGCTATGGTATTGAGATATTTTAAACAAATCCACAATCGTTTTGGCTATGACAATACAGGGTCAGGTTTGTACTCTTATGTGCATCATGGCATGTCTTATGAAAACGCTTCTTGGAATGGATTATTTATGAAATACGGAGATGGTGCTTTTCAAGACGGTAACAATCCAGGAGGAATGTTTGGACCATTGGTATCCTTAGATGTCTGTGCTCACGAAGTCGGGCATGCTATATGTACCTCAACGTCGGATCTTGTGTATGTTGGCGAATCTGGAGCAATGAATGAAGGACTTTCGGATATATGGGCTGCTTGTATTGAAGGCTTTGTGCTAGACTCTATTGATGCTACTTTGGACTATGTACCATGGTCAATTGGGGAGCAAATAGATCAGAGAGATGGTGGATTATTTAATGAGCCAGGAGCAAGAGCATTAAGATGGATGGATCATCCTCCTGCAGAAAACAATCCAGATACTTATGGGGCGGGTACTTGGTGGCAAGATCCAGATTGTGCATCACCAAATGTAGCCAATGACTTTTGCGGTGTTCACTTTAATAGTGGTGTACTAAATAAATGGTTTTATCTGCTTTCAGTAGGGTCTGGTCAGACGTACAGTCCTGGTCTAAATAAGCCAATTGCAGATGATGAAATTAATGATAAAGGACATGTCTATTCAGTATCAGGTATTGGATTAAATAAGGCAGAAAAAATCGTCTATGGTGCTAACCTGTTGTTATTGTCAAATTCTAAATTTGCTGACATGAGAGCGGCATCAATAGATATTGCCAGATCATTATACGGTCCATGCAGCAATGAATTTGAACAAACCATGAAGGCTTGGTATGCGGTTGGAGTAGGTCCAAACTTCTCAACCTGTTTACCTACAATTGAATTTAATCAGTATAATATTAGTTTAGTCACTGAAACTAGTATGCAAAATGGATGCTATGCGTCTAAAGAAATTCATCTTTCTATCTTTTCATATATGGCAAATGAAACCATCACTTTTGCCACTTCAGGCAATGCATTAGCAGGAGATGATTTCAACCTTTGTAGTGATACTCTCAATTTTATGGGAGATGAAGAAAAACAACTTAAGATAATAATCTTTGATGATAAAATTCACGAAGGCAATGATACCATTATAGTAAACTTTACTGGTGGCATATATTCTGACTCTGATACTATTGTGATTATAAACGATGATGGCATTCCTGCAATTGGTAACAGTTCAATTTTGTTTTTTGAAGAGTTTAATGAGGATACAGCTCTGTGGCAGCAAGAGCTTGTTAATCCAACTTCCATGCTCAATGAATGGTATATTGATGCAGGCAATAGTAACCAAGCTCATATATCTTATACTCCATTGACTGGTGTACCTAGTTATTCGCAAGTTGTTGAATCTCACATTAGGCTAAAGTCACCTTTGATAAGCAGCTTAGGTCAAAAAAACACCAGTGTCAGTTTTAATTATATGGTTGGAGGAGAGAGAGATCTCGTAGATACCAGTGCAGTATTTGATTTTGGAACATTTGAAGTAAGTTATGATGGTTTTGAGTGGGAAGAAATAAGACTATTTGTTGGGAATGCTCAAGCAGGGGGAATGGTGCCAGATTCAGGTAATTATAATGTCATACTCCCACAATTGGATAATTCTACTTTCTACCTTGGTTTTACCTGGCATAATGATGCATTAAATGGAAGTGCGGTAAGTTTTATGATTGATAGTATAGTGATTATCGGTGAAGGTTTAGAAATAGAATCTACGATTGGTGCTACTATGGAGGCTAAAGCTCCCATTAATGCCAACATTGGCTTTATTTCAATTACTGATAATGAAGTAATCGCAATCATTGAAGACTGTAATGGTGATCTAGGATGTACGTCTCTTACTTTAGTGGACAATGATATGAGTCTAGATTTTGTTCCTTCTGTATGTAAACAAAGAAGCTCAAAAGTATTTGGTATAGAAACAGAAAACTCAACTGATTCGATCGAATTAACTTTATTTTTTAAAGAATCCGAAATTGATGCTTGGCCAGACTTTTCTATCCTCAATATATTAGCAGTTGAGGATATTAATATAGATAGTGCTCAAGCTAATTTTACTATTATCAGCAATGCTCAAACTACAATCGGGGATCATCGAGATAATGGAAATGGCTACGTTACCTACACTTTTTGGATTCCAAGCAGTATTAAGTCGTTAGCACTTACAGATAGGCCGGCAATACCTCAGGTATTAATAGTAACCAATAGTTCAGATAACCTCTTAGGATCATTAAGAGAAAGAATTAGTTATGCTTGTCCACAAGATACGATCACTTTTGATCCCGTATTAGATGGAGTAACCATACCCTTACAATCTGGCTCTTTGACGATTGATAAAGATCTGTTCATTTTGGGAAATGGAATCAGTCAGACAAGCGTCTATAATAACAATGGCACGACAATGAATATTCTTGAAGGAGTTAATCTCTTTATCGATAACATGACAATATATTCTGAGACTCCGGATGCAGCCATACACAATAGTGCCAACCTTATTTTAGGAGGTAATGTGTCGTTAGGGCATCAATGAAAGATTAGAATCTAAAGCGTATTTAAGGCTTTTATTCTAGTCAACTCAGGCCGTAATTAAAAACTACGATTACATGTATTCAAGTGCCCTTGAATGCTACAGGTAAAGTGGATAGAGGTGCTTTGAAGAAGATGTAGATTAATGTTTTTTTTATTCCTCCTTAACCTTATTCTTTAACTTAAGTGACAAATCGTATTCAGAAGGATTGACAATAAACTTGCCCATTAAAAATTTCCTTCCGATGAGGACAGGAAATCTCATTTCGCCTCTTTCGCTGAGGGATAATTCGATCTTATACCTTTTCTTGAATAATCGAATATTTGTTTTAATGACAAACCTTTTCTCAGATGTACCAAAAGAGCTTTTAACTCTTTTTTCTCGAAAAACATCTGTAGTGAACTCCCTGTCAGCGTATTGTTTATGCGAAGGATCAAGTAACCTAAAACTCAAAACTTTCTTACCATCAATTTCTTTGACTTTGATATGATTACAGTGGATAGCGGATGTGTAAGCTCCAGTGTCTATCTTAATATTAATATCCTTTAACTCTAAGTCTGGAAAATCTACAACGTCCTTTCTACCAATGACTATTTTATCTACCACTTTGATTATTTCTTACCCCGATGTTACAATATGGAAAATCATTGCGAAAGTACATATTTAATAACTACAAAATTAACTTTTGTTTTATTCCTTTTACAATAAATGAATTAAACAGTAGATAACCAAAACCACCAACTACATCAAATTTATTTCTACCTTTGCACCATGTCAAATAACGTAAAAAATCAAGAAAGTATACTTAATAAACTAGGTATCGAATCTTTAAATAAGATGCAGGAAGAGGCTAAATTAGCCATTCATTCTTCATCAGAAGTAGTGCTACTCTCCCCTACTGGAACTGGGAAGACCTTAGCTTTTTTATTGCCAATAGTCTCAGAATTAGATCAGGACAAGCAAGAAGTACAGGCACTAATCATAACACCAACAAGAGAACTTGCCATTCAAATAGAAACCGTAACTAGAGACATGGGATCTGGACATAAGGTCAATGCAGTCTACGGTGGTAGAAATGTATCAAAAGACAAAATAGAAATACTTCACAATCCATCCATATTAATCGGAACTCCTGGTCGAATTGCTCACCATATTCGAAAAAAAACTTTTAATGTAGATATGGTTGAATTTTTAGTACTTGATGAGTTTGACAAATCATTAGAAATTGGTTTTGAAGAAGAAATGTCAGAAATTTTAGATGCATTAAAACACCTAAAGAAGAAAATCCTAACTTCTGCAACAGATGCCGTTACTATTCCAGAGTTTTTAGGACTGAAAAGACCGATTGAGATAAATTACCTCCACGAAGCTAATACACAATTGGAAATTAAAACGATTGTGTCAGCTGATAAAGACAAACTCCCTGCCCTATTTGATGCCTTATGTCATTTAGGTGAAAAAAGCGGAATAGTTTTTTGTAATTACAAAGACAGCATAGATCGGATCAGCACCTATTTAGATGATCATAAGATACCTCATGGTATTTTTTATGGTGGAATGGAGCAAGTAGACAGAGAGCGATCTTTGATTAAATTTAGAAATGGGACCCATAGACTAATCATAGCTACAGATCTTGCTGCAAGGGGCATAGATGTACCCGAGTTGGACTATATCATACATTATCACTTACCTCACAGAGCTGAAGAGTTCACCCACAGAAATGGCCGGACTGCAAGGATGAACAGCGGAGGTACAGCGTATGTCATGAAGTGGGATCAAGAAGATCTACCCGACTTCATCCAATATGAGACAGAAGAACACATTACAAAAGCTAACCCTCCACATCAACCACAAATGTGTACTCTTTTTATTTCTGGAGGAAGAAAAGACAAAATTTCAAAAGGTGATATCGCTGGATTATTTATGAAACAAGGTCGCCTCGATCCAAAACACCTCGGTGTTATAGAACTGAAGCAAGATTGTGCATTTGTGGCTATCCATAAAGACAAGATGAAAGCTACTCTTGAGTTGGTAAATAATACAAAGTTGAAAAATAAGAAGGTTAGGATTACTTTGATTTAATAGCTAGTTAGCATAATGGCTAGTTAGCTTTTTTGAAATTTAATTAATGACCTCCATTCGTTGGATGATTTGGGTGTTAGTAACAACAATTAGATTGTAAGTGTTAAGTTTTTTTATAATTTCCTAGATCGTTGTTATTTATTTTCACTACTTTCATCTTAACAAAACAACAAAAAATGAAATTTTTAAAATATTTATTCTTCTTCGTTGTGGGACTTTATCTGGTCATTTTGGCTATTGGATTTATAAAACCTACCGTTGAATATGGCCATGAAATCACAGTTAATAAATCAATTGAAGAGGCATGGGCCGTGCAACAAGACGTAACAAAATTAGATCAATGGTTACAAGGGTTTAAGAGCATTGATCTGATCAGTGGTGAATCTGGTAAAGTCGGGAGTAAATACAAGGTAATAGTCAGCCCAGGAGAAGGACAGCCTGATTTTGAAATGACAGAAACGCTTGTCTCCTTAAAGGAGTTTGACAACATTTCTTTGGCTTTTGACAGTGAAATGATGCTATTTGATCAAACGACAACTTTTAGAGAAAAAGATGGAAAAACTATTATTAAAACCGATTCTAAAGTAAAAGGGAATGGTATGATGATGCGATCAATGTTTGCATTAATGGAAATGTTCACTGGTTCATTCCAAGCACAAGAAGAAAAAAACATTGAGGCTTTAAAAAAGGTTATTGAAGAGAATACTACTGATTACTTTCCAGTTCAAAATGTAGTAGAACTTGATAACAATATTCCAGAAGAATAATAAAATTGAAACATGGTCACCATTGTACTATCCTAAAGTAAAAATAGTGACCATGTTTTGAAAATCAGAGTTTCAAACTTGAGAATAGCCTAAGCCTTTCCTTGTACATTTCGTTCTACATACTTTATTATCTTACCTGCAATATCGGTACCTGTTGCTTTCTCTATGCCTTCTAGACCTGGAGAAGAATTTACTTCAAGTACTAGTGGACCATGAGATGATTGTAACATATCTACGCCAGCTACACCTAGGCCCATAGCTTTTGCAGCTACCAATGCTGTATGTTCTTCTTCTTCCGTAAGGGTTATGATATTAGCTGTCCCTCCTCTATGTAAGTTTGATCTAAACTCACCTTCTTTGCCTTGGCGTTTCATAGCACCAACTACTTCCCCATCAACTATAAAAGCTCGAATATCTGCACCTCCAGCTTCTTTGATAAATTCTTGCACTATGATTCTAGCTTCTAGCCCATTAAAAGCTTCCATAACCGAACCTGCTGCATTTTGAGTGTCTGCTAATATCACTCCCAATCCTTGTGTTCCTTCTAAAAGTTTTAAGACCACTGGCGCTCCACCCACGGACTCGATGACATGCTCCACATTTTTAGAAAAATTTGTGAAAATCGTTTTTGGTAATCCAACTCCCGCTCTTGCTAACAACTGTAAGCTTCTTAACTTATCTCTAGAACGAACCAAAGCTTGGGACTCAACAGCACTGAATATTTTCATCATTTCAAATTGACGAACTACGGCAGTTCCATAAAAAGTGACCGATGCTCCAATTCGGGGAATGATGGCATCAATATCATCAAGATAATGGCCTTCATAATAAACTTTAGGGCTTTTTTTCTCTATTTCTATATTGCATTTTAAATGATCTACAACTTGCATTTCATGACCCATTATTTTTCCTGCTTCTACCAATCTTCTAGTAGAATACAATTCAGGTTGACGGGATAATATAACTATTTTCATATTTAATTTTCTAATTTTTATATATCTACTAATTTAATTAAAACAAGGTCTTTCATTTTAAGTACTCTTATGTAACTACTTGATTTTAAATGACAAAAAAACAGAGTTATATAAAACAATTCATATCTTGACTTATAGAATCAATCTACCCAAGATCAACATTTCTGTTCCAAAATAAAGAGGGTAAATGTACATTTATAAATTAAAACAACTACATCAAATTAAAATTTATTTAGGTTATTCCTAAAAAATATAATACAGAAGTTCAGTACAAATTTTATACTGATACAAGTACAATCTATCCGAGAAAAATTAAACTGTTTGTTATTAACGCATTACACCATCTCATTGCTCTGGTCATAGAGGATGATGTCAGCTAACTCAATGCCATATTCATAAATGTTATCCATATCAACAATATCAATGACAGTTCCTCTTTTGTAAATGAATAAATGGTCATGGTATCCTTCTACCGTGAAATCCTTGAGTTTTACCAATAATTCAGCAAATTGGATGGTAATCATCATCCTCATATCATTCAAGTCCGATGACTCTACAGTAAACTGACTAGCAAACTCTTTATTGACATCCGACCATTCGCTTGATGAAAATATACTGCCTAGCTTACTAAAAGAAGATTTTGGTTTGATTATAAAATATGGTAAGTCAAAAGCTGTCTCGGAATATTGAAATATAGTTGTCCCTTTTTTTCCAAACTCACTAAGATTCATAAAATCATAAATCCTCCCTAAAATATTAGTTTCTAGCTCTTTTCTGTAAAGGTAGCCTTTAATTGATTTACGTTTTTTGCCTTTAAAAAAGTCCATAGATTCGATGTCAAAAGGCAACGTCTCCATTTTGATTCTTCGCTCAAATCTGAAGTCTTTGCTAAAGGCAAAGTGCTTTAATGCTTCTATTCTTTTATTACCAAAAAGGAGATCGCCAATGTCTTCAAATATCTCTAACATATTAATTTACCAATCATTTTGATGTAAACTTACAAACCAAAAGTTATTTGTCAAAGGAAAGTAGATGAAAGCGTACACTAATTCTATGAATTAAGATGAGGTCGTTCCTGTTCTGAAATTGGATACCATCAGCTAGAAAGAGGGCTCTAAATTAAAATTTGAGATAGAAATCTTTGGTTAATGCTTTGTATTCATTGGTAAAGTCATCGACATGTATATTATGAATCCAAAGACTTGACTCTTCCAAATTTACAGATTCTGCGTTAGTAAAGGTAAGCAGTAATCGTTCTGGATTGTTTTCTTTTTTAGAATAGACTATACACTTTCGCGACAACAACAATTGACTACGTTCGGCTAGCTCTATAAACCTCAGGCCTTCTATTTCGGGAAGAATAACGCTAAACCTCCCACCTTTATTGAGCAATCTTGTTACTGTATTCAATAAATCTCCGTGGGGTAATTTGATAGTATGCCTCACATTGGCTTTATTCTCATTGGTGGAAAATGTACCTCCTGAAAAGAAAGGTGGATTTGAGATAACGTGGTCAAAAGTATAATTAGTAGTCTTCGTGAAGTCTTGTATTGATTGGTGGATTGCCTCTACCTTATCTCCATAATCAGACCTTGAGATATTATCTACAGCATCTTGATATGAGCCCTCATCAATCTCTACAGCCACCACCTTGGCATTGGTGTTACGTTGTGCTACCATCAATGCAATCAGACCATTTCCACTACCTATATCTAAAACACTATTATCACCACTGATTTTTGCCCAAGCACCTAACAACACACCGTCAGTGTTGACCTTCATTGCAGACCTTTCCTGGCGTATTTCAAACTTTTTAAATCGAAAATTATTAGACATTAAACTTTAATAAAGTTCTAATTGATAATTTACAGAATCGTCAATCTCTAAAATTAAATCATCTAGTCGATAGTCGTTAATTATAAACATTGGGATCTTACCCTTACTTTAATTAATAATAAGCAAATGAAAGCAAACGGCCAATACTATGTTCTGTTGCTTTTTATTAAACCTAAAATGGCCTCAATTATTATTGAATTTTAATTTTATCTACTCTATATGAAGTAGTGTTATTTGGAGCAGCTCCCACATATTTAAACCCAATTCTAGCTTTAGTACCATAAGTAGCTATATCTACATTGCCTGACTTAACCCAAGCATGGTCAGCAGATGCACTGCTAGCCAAAGTCGCTGTGATTTGAGTCCAAACAGTAGTCTTAGTATCTCCAGTGTAATTATTAGTAGCCCAAACAGTCAATCCATCGTGATTATGAAAAGCTTGTGCTGTTTCAAAAGAAAGAGTTTTGTATTT
>JBBKVK010000265.1:0-14974 GCA_037968395.1 Saprospiraceae bacterium
CCACTAAAAGCCGAAAAACCTCCATCTATCGGCACTACAATACCTGTAATAAATGAAGAGCGATCGTCGCATAACCACTCAATGGTGCTGACCAATTCTTCTGGACGACCAAATCTACCCATTGGTGTATTGTTGATAATAGTTTGTCCTCTCGCTGTGAGAGAACCGTCTTCATTGAGGAGTAATTTTCTATTTTGTTCAGCAACTAAAAAACCTGGAGCAATGGCATTTACTCTTATACCTTCACCGTATTTTTTAATCATTTCTACCGCCATTGATTTGGTAAAGTTGTCAATGGCTGCTTTGGAGGCAGAATATCCTACTACTCTGGTCAAGGGTACCAATGCTGCCATCGAAGAAATATTGATAATGCATCCTTTTTTTTGGGCAACCATTGGTTTTGCAAATGCTTTGGTAGGTATCACTGTTCCCATCAGATTAAGGTCGTTTACTTTTCTGAATTGCTCAATGTCAAGGTCAAAAATACTTTGATCAGGCATGATGGTTGCCCCTGCCATGTTTCCTCCTGCACCATTGATTAATACATCTACTTTTCCAACTTGTGCCAACACACTTTCTACTGCAGTTGCCATCTTTTTTTCATCCAATACATCGCATTCACAGACTCTGATGTCTAAGCCTTTCGCCTGACATTCATCTGCCAATAGTTGAGCTTTTGCAACGTTTCTATCCATTAAAAATACCGTTGCTCCAGCTTGAGCCAAGCCTTTTGATATGGCTGATCCCAATGTCCCACTTCCTCCTGTTATGCATACTACTTTTCCCTGCATCTCTCTTATTCTATGATTTTATGATGGTTCTAGCAGTTATTCTATTTTTAGAAATAAGTCTAACTCCGTAAATTCCTGATTTTAAATTGAATGTATTGATACTCTTTCCTGATGAAATTTCTTGACGTAATACCAGCTTCCCAGTTATGTCTATTAATTCTACTTTTCTGATGTCGCCACCATCCCATTTTAGCTTAATCGAACTGTCAAATGGATTTGGGTAAATAATTAACTTTTCATCCACTACGTACTCATTCTTTGTAGAGGTCGGTAAAAATAAATCTGACGGAAGTGGTTCACCTTCTCTTGGTGCAAGTCTAGTATTTTTTTGAATAGCTATCCAATCTATGTCGCAACCGCAGTTATTACTTCCAGACTTACCAAATTCGAAATATCTCCCAGAATCCGTAGTCGTACTATTACCAGTTGCGAAAGGTATAGGATTTTCATCTAAATAGATATTTGCAACATTACCAACCATGGTCATTCTGAATATATGGAAATCCGCCAAGATGTCAAACGGAAGATCTTCTTCCACTACTGGTGATGATCTTTCAAGTTTAACTGTGCTTTGGTTTACTCTTACTTTTTCTCTCCATCCAAAACCTTTGATTTCAAAATAATTGACACAATTTATATCTGCATTAATCGCCTTGATCCGAGCTACTATTGTCAAGGCAGTATCTTGAGTCTCCATGCTGTATCTCCATCTAAACTTTTCTTCACCTTCTTCATAGTAAGTATAGATACTATTAGAGTTGTCGTTAGGATCAATACTCAACTGATCAATGGTGGGAGCAGCTGGGGCATCTAGTATTTCTAAAAAACTAGTTTCGATGTTTGGTTTTTCATTCGCTCTGTAGACCTCCCATGGGAAATCATTATTACCGCTGCTGGTTGTAAAGGTCCAGATTGGGCCCCTTGTTTCCCCATTATCATTGACCGTACCAATTTGCCAATAGTACTGAGTCCCTGGCATGAGATCTATATCGTATTCAGTCTGAGTTTGCTTTATTACAAAGGGTGGCGTCTTTTCAGTACCTAGATAGATGTTGCTAGAAACGGTATTGTTATCGACATCCCATGATAATGTATTCATAGCACTGACACCAACTACATTATCTTCTGGGCTTGGATTAGAAGCAGCAGCGGGAAGGGTGGTGTTGTCTTGTGTCATAACAGTGAGGGTTTCGCTATCTACGGATTTATTGCCAGCCTCATCGGTTGCTGTCAGGTAGAAATCATAGGCAGTATTACCCGATAGGTTTGTTAATTCGATAGACGTTTCTTTGCCTGTCCACACTTCCAAACCGTCTTGGTATAGAGTATAGAAATCAACGCCTAAATTATCCATCGACGCAGTCCAAGAGATAGTAGCATTGCTGATACCAATATTAGATGCTGAAAGGTTGGTAGGCGCAGTAGGAGGTGCAACATCCACTATCGTTATGTTGTCTGCAGGGCAAAGGCTGTCGCTTGACTCAGAAATACAAAAGTCGGCAAACTCAATAATCTCATCTTTTAGGACAGAACTTTTTAACCGATACATACCCCACTTAGGTCTATCATAAGAAGCCCCGTCTCTCCATAAATCTATGTCATTATTTTTATAACTAAGTATCTCGGATTTAGAAGCAAGGTCTGTGATTGTAACTTCTATTCGACCGTTTTCACTGTGGAATTGCTTCATATAAGCTTCTACCCATCTACCACGTATCTTACTTAAATCTACGGAGGCTAATACGCCGAGGCTAGTTCCGCTATCTCCACCAGAATGTGAAAGCTGGAGGGTTGAAGCTCGAAGAGTAAAGGTTATTACAGGGAGGCTGTCATCTCCATCTTTTATTTTGTTTTGGAATATGTGGCAAAAAGAACTTGTACCTACGAAATCAGGCGCTATCTTAAATTTCCAACGGTAGTAAGACGTAGAGTTGATTGGATGCTGGGCCTCTAAACTAGATCCAGGTCCGCCTTTGATTTCCATTCTTACTCGATCAAACACCTCACATCGATCATTATCATCATCAATATGACTATGGAATTGAAAAACATTCTTGTTCAATAAGTCATCAAATTTCTGAGTGATGTGGGGGCCGAATCCTGAATGGACACAATCTGGGTCTTCTATTGCTAAACCTCCATTTATTATTGTTTGATAACCGCTGCCCATTTCGCTGTCCGCAGATATTTTAATCTGTGCAGTTGCAAGATTAAGGCCCAAAAAAATAAGAAATACACTATTAACTATTTTCATTTAATCCATAATTTTGGTTGAAAATAAGGAAAATTTCTCTTTATTTCTTCTGATTTTTTTTCAGGAGATAAATTTTTCCAAACTTTAAAATATTCTGAGTTATTGTATGCTTTAGCAGCTAATAAATGCCCCACTGTTCGAATTGGCACTTCGTTATAATGACTGACATCTGGAGGGTATGGCCATTTTGATTTATCTTGGATAAAAGGCATCATATAGTCCCAAGCTTTTTTCACACTGCCGTTTGTTCCTTCATAATTCCACATATCATTGTTTTCATCAGAAGCAATATGGCAAAGAGTTGCATATCCTTCTAAGTGAAACAACATGTAGATGTACGGCTTTGTTCGTGTTAGTTCGTCTGTAAAACCACCGTCAGCTTGCATCTGTATTGAAAGAAGTTTTTTGCCTTGATTTCTAGCAACTTCCATAAGGTCAGGACGATCAGCCAACTCAGCAAAAGCTGCCAATTGAGCAGCCCACCAAGTACTGTGATTGTTTCCATGGTCTTTTTCATCCAAGCCATATTCGTGGGTATTCATCCATGTGGCATAATCATTAAACCACTTTTTTAAACCTACTTTTTCTTTTTCTGGCAATTGATTTAGGTCGATTAAAGCAAGGATTGATTTTGCTACTTCTATGAAATGAATGGTATCAATAATGCCTATGCCCCTGCCAGTATATTTGCCTTTTATTGCCTGTGCAAAGAGCAGGGTTGGGTTCATTAAGGTGTTTTCATCAAGAAAAAACGCCTTTAAATGGGCTAGTGCATGGTTGGCATATTTGACGTCTTTGGTTATTTTATAGGCAGCCACTAAGGTAGAGATCCATTCATTGAGATTCCTAACTGCTTTTCGGTGATCCACAAAGTTGTTAGGATTTGTTAGACCATCTTTTCTTATATATGGTCCATCTGGATTGGCTTCGTCTGGCCACCAGTAATCGCCTTCTGAATAAAAGTCATGAATAGTCCCTGAACTTCTTCCACTATTAAAATTTGTAATGTGCATTGGAACTTGATTCAAATACTGATCAGCTAACACTACAATCGATGCATCTTCTTTTTCTAAAAAAGAAAATATCTCCTCCGAACTGACTTCAGTTGAAGTAGTTTCTGCAATGGTTTTATCTGATTTACAACTAAGTAAAAGACTGAAAACAAGTATATAATAAGATGCTTTAGGGTCCATTACAGTAAGTTGTATAATTGTTGGTATAGAAAAAGCCTTGAATGGTTCTCTTGGTTGGAATGGGAAAACTTCAGCCAGATTTCCTTATATCGTGGTTCGTTTAAGGCTTTGCTTGCAAACAAAAAATAATCTTCTTGCTCAGGCGTCACCGTAGTTTCTAAGTCAGATTTATAGGGCCAATTATCGATACTGTTGTGGTGATTGTAGGCAAAGTCAGTCATTTTTTTTATGCTCCCTGTCTTTCCCTGATATTCCCAAAAATTATGTTCTTCATCCGAAAGCAGTAAGGCAAATTCTACCCAGCCTTCTACCGCATAATTCATATAATGGAATGGTTTAGTTCGCTCCAATTCTTCAGGTAAACTGCCATCAGACAACATTTGTATGACTAATTGATTTTTGAATTGTTCTTGAGCTACTTTTCGATGATTTTTATTCTGAGTAAGATTGGCAAAAGCGGATAGTTGTGCTCCCCACCAAGTAGAATGGTTGTTGTTATTATTCGCTTCTTCTTTGCCATGATTTGATTCCATGTACCAAGTACTTAATTGCTCAAACCAAGCTTTAACTTTTATTTCTGAATCTTGAGACAAGGCTTTGTTCTTTATTAGTAGACTAATCGCATTTGAGACATCTATCAAACCTATAAAGTCGATAATCCCTATGCCTCGTCCATCAACAATACCCTTGATCGCCTGCCCATATTCTACTTGAGGATTCATAAAAGTGGCTTCATCTACAAACCAAGCTCGAAGGTGTTCCTCTGCTTTTTGTGCATAAACTTTGTTTTTGGTAATCAGATATGCGGATGTAAGTGCTACCACTTTGTCTTCAAATTGCTTTAAAGAAGACCTATGACCATTGAAGTTGTTTGGATTTCGTATGCCGTCTCTTCGGATATATGGCCCATCAATATTGGTAGAATCAGGCCACCAATATGGACCTTCAGAGTAGTAATCGTGAAGTCCACCTTTACTTCGTTCAGCTATGAATGAGGTTATGGTCACTGGAGATTCGGTTAAGTAATTATCCGCTAATTTTACGATCACATCTGTATTAAATGGATCAGTAGTTGTTGTGGTTTCAGAGCTACTTTTGCAACTTATAAATCCTATTAATAGAAAGCATATGCTTGTGCTTAATCTCATTGTCCGCAAGCTTTTACTATTATGTCTTTAAAAGCCTCTTTGGTAGAAACACCTCCATTGCCTTCCGCCCAATTTGCCATAAATTGATAACTCACAGATTTTTCTCCATTGAATACCAATAAATGACTCAACGAATTTGGGACCGATTGCGGTTTAAACTCATTTGGAACGATTATAGCCATTCCTAGATTTTGACGGTGAAACGACTGCTCACCATATGAAAAACAATAGGTTTGCTGATCGCAACTGCCGACTTCAAAAGCTTCTAAGTGTTTCACGATACCAGCAGTAAATTTTGCATTCTCGGGCATTGACCCATTGATTACCGTAAGTTTTATTTCACTCCAAGGGCTACCAGCTTTTAGTGTCCAATCTTCGGTAAGGTCGATTTTGTTACCATCTATATCTAAGCCATAAAATGTGGTCCGTATTGAAGATTGAGTATCTCCATTTTCTAGTACTTCTATCGTTTTTCTATCCCAATGAGAAAGGGTATATACAGAATCTTTGTAGAAAATTGCTGGACTCCCCATTCCTAAAGAATTACCCACTTTTAGAATATCAGAACCCCAGTCCATAATGTCATGATATTGCCAAGAGACAGTATCCATGACCAAATCACTCACTTTCTTGCCATAAATATCATATCTATGCCTTCCATCAGCATAATATCTATAGGCTATCACATCATTTTCTAAAACAGGACCTTCAAACATGATCCATTTGTTTTGGCCGACTAAGTCTTTTGGAACTTCTAATTTTGCAGTAGGCACATAAATGCCAGTAATTTTTGTTATATCGCTGCTATCAAAAGGGAGAGGCTGCGTCTTTAGTATAACCTGAGTTTGTTTTTTTGTAAGCGATTCCGACTCAGCAGAAGTAGTTTTGTCTTTACACCCAATTATGAAAAAAAGGCATAAGATGGATGCACCAAACAATACGTTAAGAAATGAATATGAAGAAGTAGATTTGGTTGATCTCATGTTAATTGCTGATTGATTTATTTACTTTTATCTGCCTTGGTGATGTCATTAAATTTATTAAAATTAAGCGTTAAGTAACTGCCTTTAAAGTCTTGGTTTCGGACTTCAAAATTAGCTTTTCCTTCATCTGGAATATATTCAATAACAGCTCTACCGTTGGCCATTTCAATAATGTCGCTTTTAGTAGGTGTGCCATAACCTTTCACCAAATGTCCTGCTCCATTATGAGCAAAATAGACCCTTTTTTCATAGTCCAATACCCGATGATTGTTCTTATCTTTCATGATGGCCTCAATGAAATGTTTGCCATTTGCGTCTTTAGTATGAATCACATCAATATGGTCTGCCACCAAGGCCTTTTCATAGCTATAATTTACCACCATAGAGTCGGTTGTGATTAATTTACCATTCTTATAACCTTTAGCACTCAATTCATTTGGACCTTCTGTGAAATGTACATCCCAAGAATATCCTCCAGCAGGGAAAATCTTTTTATCCTTAGACTTTTTACCTAAATTATTTCCATTATGGTAAAGTTCCACCTCTTTGCAATTGCTATAAACATCGATAGATCTAGCTTTGCCTTGTGGTCCTGTTCGTTCTGTCCAAGTATGGGATTCTATGTACGCAAAAGGATCATCCGACCAATAACTTTTAAATACATAATAAGCATCTTTTGGATTTCCTTCTCTATCTACCAATCCCTTTTGATTCATATAAGGGATGGCGTTTTCTGGTCGTAGCGGTGTGCCAAAATCCTTGAAAGCCCACTGTGAATTACCAGTAAAAGTTGGATCATTTTCTGTGATGGACAAATACCAATCGAACAAATCCACAATGTAATTTTCAGTCCAATCGCCATCTTTAGCAATGTTAGAAATATTTACTTGATTGGATACTTCGGCCCAGTCGTCTTCGTTCGCCGAGCCTTTACCTGTAATAGGATTTTCTGAATGTCTTCCTACGTGACTAGACCCTCCGTATTCCATGTGTAGAAAGTTGGGATAAAGTGCTTTATTTTTTTCAATGGTTTCTTTATAGTTGGTATACACTCCAGCGTACCAACCAGACCAAATAGAAGGGGAGAATACATCTACCAAATCTGAGCCGTCGTAATACTTACGAATAGCTGTCATTCTGTTTGGATCAAGTTTGTGACTAAGAGTGTTGAGTTCAGTTACAAAGTTGTTGAGTCCTTCTTTGTCATCACCATTTTCATAATCTGGTAACCAATAAATCTCATTACCAAGCGACCAAAAGAAAATACTTGGATGGTTGTAATTTTGGATGATTTGTTCTTCCAACAGATTTTTGGTGTTTTTCTTCCACTCGTCATCGCCGAGACCACCTCTACACCATGGCAATTCATCCCAAACGATAATGCCTAATTCGTCACAGGCCTTATACACTTCTGGGTCCTGCGGGTAGTGGCCAAGCCTTAAAAAGTTCGCCCCTAAGCCTTTGATCATTTCGATATCGTTGCGGTGTTGTGCATTGCTCATAGCAGCTCCAACTCCTGCATGTTCCTCATGTCTATGTGTGCCTCTCAGCAAAAGTCTTTCACCGTTCAAATAAAAGGCACCATGTCGTTCGAAAGAATACCAGCGGAAGCCAATTTTTTCTTCTTTTGAATGAATAAGTTTACCATTTTGGTACAATTCTGTTTTTAATGTATATAACTTTGGAATGGTTGGAGACCAAAGTTTTGGAGATTTTAAAGTTGGTAGTTTTATCTCAGTAGTATTAGAATTGCCCTCTATTTTGGAGGTTTTCGATAAAATAGCTTTGGTATTATTAGCTTCAAAGAGAGACGCTGTTACTTTGAATTCACCTGTCAAGTCTTTCCTATTAAGAGAAACACTTATAGTGGTTTCGGCATTGTCTTTATTGACTTTTGGGGTAGCTACTTTAGTGGTTTGAATGAAATTTTGAGGTAGTTTTTTCAACCATAAATCTCGAGTAATGCCTCCATAAATAAAGAAATCAGCTTTTTGAGAAGGAATGATTGCTGGGTTGTACCCATTGTCTACTTTTATAGAGATTGTGTTGGATTTATTTAGTATTATTAAGTCTGTAATTTCAATTTCAAAACCTACATATCCGCCTATATGGCTGCCTGCCTTTTTACCATTCACAAATAAATTGGTGGTGATATTGGACCCCTCAAAGTAAATCAAATACCTGTCTTGGTCTGACCCCTCGATTTTTAATTCCTTTTGATACCAACTTGCATCTCTTCTATATCCTGGCTCTGCATCAATGTCATCAAAATCATTCCAAGTATGTGGTAGGTTGACAAATTTCCAGCCTAAGTCTTTTTGAAGGTCCTTTACATCAAAATTAAGGTCTTCTATGTATGCCCAATCTGCATTAATATTGGTGATGTCATTTTGAATTTCAGTAGAATCTGTAACCAATAGATCCGTCGTGGCAGTAAGCGCTAGCACACTCAAAATTCCAGTAATTTTCAATAAAAATGACATAATCTCAGTTTGGTTTTAGTTTAGCTGTATTCTACGTAAAAGAGCCTCAATATAGTAATAATCTCCATAAGAAATAGGCACATTTACTTCAAAATCGCCTGGAACACTGCCAGTGCTTTGACTTAGTAAAAATGGAGGAGTATTTGTTTGATATGCTTCTAGAGATAGGGCTCCGATTGCTGTATCTATCCATTTCATATATTTTTCTTTGTGTTCAGGTACATAGATGATAAGTTCCATCAATCCAGAAATAGCAACTGCTGCTGCTGATACATCTCTTGGCTCATTGGGAATGTTTGGTGCATCAAAATCCCAGTAAGGAATCATATCCTCTGGCATATTGGGATGGTTAAAAAAGTAATCTGCTATTTGTACAGCTCTATCCAAAAAAGCTTTGTCTTTTGATCGTCCATAAGCCGTTGTAAATCCATACAATCCCCAAGCTTGCCCTCTTGACCAAGCAGATTCATCAGAATAACCTTGATGGGTTACTTTTCGATCTACCGCCCCTGTAATGGTATCATACACAACAACATGGTACGTGCTGATATCGTCTCTAAAGTGGTTTTTTAACGTAGTTTTGGCATGCTGATAGGCTATTTTATAATAAGTAGAATCACCAGTAAAATTTGTTGCATCAAAGAGCATTTCGAGATTCATCATGTTATCTATAATGACTGGAAATTGCCAAATATCGGCGTTCCAATCCCAAGATCTGATAGCTCCGATCATTGGGTTATATCGTTGAATTAAGGTTTTTGAGGCCTGAACGACAACGTCTTTATACGCTTCAGTTCCATCAATGGCATATCCTTTACCGAAAGATGAATTTAGCTTAAATCCAAGGTCATGGGTGTGGTCGTCGTATTTTTCTTTTTCAATAAACGCAGTCCAGATTTTAGCTGCATCATGTAGTTTTGGGCTTTTACTGTGTCCATACAATTGCCATAATGTGCCTGGAAAAAAGCCACTTGTCCATTGTCTGCTATTTTTTGCAATCAAACTTCCATCTGCATCCAATGCTCTTGGTATTTTCATAGAATCTACTTCTAGTTTAGGTAAGTAGTTTTCCATTTTAGTAGAAAGAAAATCTAGTCTGGCACTAACCGTTTCTCTATTTACAGGAATGATTACTTCTGGGGAGGTAGTCTTACAAGCAAACAGTAAAATGGATGCAACGCTGTATAGTAGAATGGATTTCATTAATATTTTAAATATTTAAATTTTGGTAAAGATAAAAATTGGTTTGGACAAGATCAAAATGATCCCATCCAAACCACAATCGTCTTTATTTTTATTGTATGATTATTCTAGAAAACATTTTACCTTCTTCTGTTTGAATGTTAGCAAAGTACATTCCTTGTGTCATATTAGTTGTTGACCAATTTACGGAATGCTCACCTGCACCCATTTTCTCATTTATCAAGTTGGTAATTACTCTACCTTGGTAATCAAAAATTGTAATATTCACATCGCTTTCATTAGATAATACAAACTTCAAAGAAGTATAATCCCTTGCTGGATTAGGAACCGCTTGAAATTCTAAAGTAGGATTAAACGCTTGATTATTTGTACTGTTTACATAATCGCATAAAAATCTTACACCCACAGCTCCACCATCACTTGCTGATTTCGCTGATAAAGCCTCATTTGGATAACATGGATCAAATTTTGACATGTCAAACAAATATCCTTTGTCGTAATCTGAACCTGCAAAACTGATGTCTTCAACCATAATGTCCGTAATACCTACAGAATCTTTGTACATCATTGCTTCTCTTGCATACTTAATTATTCTGTCTCTAGCTGGAACATTATTTAATTCAACAACTTCCGTAAAATAGGCATCTGCTGGGTTTGCTAACATGCTTGCTACTTCTGGACTTAAAATTAAAGGTTGTGTTACAGAGTCAAAAGAAGCATAATGATCCAATACATCTTGTGTCCAGAAAATATTGTTGTTACTCATTTCCATTGAAGCACCTGCTACCATAGTATCTATACTGAATAAGTAGTTGGTTACCCCTGCCCAATTAATTTGCTCACTAGTTAGTGAAGGTGCTGTTCCCATGATAGATGGGTTCATAAACAAGTTATCCTTGATGATACTTTCTTTAGTGTTCTTTAATTGGATCAATCCGTGTCTTCCTACGTGATTAAACAAAGTGTTTTGTGAATATTCAAAATAATTCAATCCTTTTTGACGGAATCCGATAAACAATCTGTCCAAAATGTTGTGAGTTACATTGTTTCTAATAACAATAGAATCTGCAAAGTTGTCTCGTGTATCTACCAACCTTCCATTACCTTGGAATTTTTCGTAGTCACCAAAATTTCTTATCCAACAGTTAGTGATATATGTTTTTGTGTTTTCTCCTTCGATTCTAATCGTTCCTTGTCTGCATTTTTCAATAATACAATCATTGAAGATAAATCTTTTGTCATCACCTTCTGGTCTGAAAGGAGCAGTCTCATATTGAGCAGCCATTGGGCCTTCTTCTCCCATAATTAGATAAACACCATCCCATGTGAAATTACCAAATCCTCGGTACATGTCCACTAAGTCGGTTCCACCTGCTTTGTTAGCTCTTGCTACAACAGGCTTGCCTTTAACTGGATCTCCTGTTGCTTTTAACGCTACATCAAACGTCCATCTAACAGTAGATGTGAAGAAATAAAGACTACCTGTTTCCAGAAGATAAACATTATGTGCTTGTGCTCCTGCAGCTGTTGTGTCTGCCGTAATGAAATCTGATAAATACGTAAAAGGGAATGCAGTTGTACCATTAAGATTTGGTGGTACAACAATAGACTGTGCCGTCATCGAAAAACCGATGAAGAGCATACTCAAAATTGAAAAGTAAAGTTTTTTCATGATAAAAGTTATTTGATTTAGTAAAATTTATATTAATAAATGAACCTAAAATTAAGGCAATGAAAATGTAATTATCTGATGATATATTCTGCTCCTATTGTAGCCGTGCTGCCATATACAGAGTTAGAAGTTCTAAATGTTTCGGACCTGAAGAAATTTATATCTTTTTGATTAGAGATGTTATTGACATTTAAGAACACATTGAAATTCCTTCCGAAACGTTGCTTTAATACCAAGTCAAATCTCCAAAATCCTTGATTAAATCGATCCTTATCGGCAGAAGAACTATATCCGGATATCTTAGTTCCTTGGTAAGAAGAGGATACCCTTGCACTAAAAGATTTAATGTCATATCCCAATGAAGTATTGAAAATATGTCTTGCTTGACCTACCAAATCTACTTCCCTTTGATAAGGATATAAATTAACCACGGTTTGGAAAAATGGGAAAGTGCCTTTTATCTCCGTTTCTTCGTAAAATGAATTAATGGTTGTTTGTGAGAATAGTCTAGTGTAGTTGATGCTCCACACCAATCCTTTAAGTGCTCCAGGCAAAAAGTTCAAATTGGATTGTAATTCCATTTCGAATCCAGTTACACTCGAATTAGGAGAATTTACAAATGTTGTCAATTCTCCACCTGTGAATCCATCTTCTGGGAACCCATAAGCAACTGCAAGTGAATCATTGTTTAATCCTACTATAAGCGGGTAGAATGCATCCTTAATGTCTTTGTAAAATGCTCCAATGGATAGCAACCCATATTTACCATTGTATGCTGTTAAAAACAAATCGTAATTTGTAGATACCGATGGATTTAAGTCAGGATTACCTTGAGAGATAACTAGGTCAGAAGCTCTGTTTACCAAAGTATAAGGAATTAAATACTCAAAATCGGGTCTAGCTAATGTTGTGGAATAGGATGCTCTAATATCAAACCAATCTAATGGCTTATACTTTAAATGTAGATGAGGTAATAAAATACCATAATTCCTATCTTTTGAGACATCTAAGATGCTGCCACTCTCTCCAAAATCACCACTAAGATCTGAATAAGTACCTTGGTAATTATTGTCTGACAATTCATACCTTATGCCTGGGATAATTGTTAATTTTTGACCAAATTTGATCTTGAACATTCCATAGGTAGCATATACATTTTCTGTAAGGTTGTAATTGTTAAATGAACTGTATCTGTTTTCTCTCAATCCCGATTGGTATAAATCTTTGAATCTTCGTAATTTGTCTTGATCAAAAGAAGCAAATAGAGGAACTTTGTTTCCTGCTTGGTTGGTGATTTCTATACTGCCATTGTTTGTGAAATTACTCATTCCGTAATAAAATTTGCCGGAAGGATCAACCCCAGTTGCTCCTTTTCCTTCAGGCACAAAGTCAGCAAACTTGCTGTTATTGACTAAATAATAATTCTTAAAGTAGTCTTCGTTGTAATTTCTTTCTTTTTCACTTAAGACAGCTTTCCCACCTACTTTAAATTCAACATTTACATTAGATTTGCTAATAATAGGTATTGTAAAATTGGCGAATGCAGTACGAATTACTTCAGAGTTATCACTTTGGATATTTACCGCACCTTGCAAGTAATCTGCATCAGGATTGTTATTCACGTAGCCATAAAATGTAGAAGGATTTGATCTGTCCTTAAAAGCTGCTTCTTGGAAAGGTTTCTTGTCATTTCTAAACTCAATTTCGAAATCGTAAGGTGTCATTCCTCTTACTCTTGATAAAGCTGCACCCCAATCTATTTTTAGAAAGCCAAGATTGTGTGAAGCAGATAGAGACCCAGAAACTAAGTCAATTGAGTTTTCAATTATTCTAGGAACATAGGTCAATCGGTTGTTTTCTACATCATATCTTTCTGTGTGGTTATACCTATCTCTAGAAGTCTTTGAATATAAGCCCAAGAGGTTGAATTCTGACCTGTTACCTAATTGCCAATCAAAACCTAGACTTCCATTGACTCTTTTCCTGCTTTCTTCTCTTTTTTGAAATTGTAAGTTGGTCGCTTGTTGGCCAAATATGTCTAATAAAGTGTCTTGTACCACATTAAGATCATCTTGCCATCCTTGGTTGATCGTTTCGCCACCTCTGTTAAATCGTTCCGTATTTGCTGTAGCAATAATACCAACTTTGTCTTTTAATATCCTCTGCGCCAAAGAAACCGTCGCTTTGTAATCCGTAAAAGTTCCTCCAAGGAAGTTATAACCTGTTAACCCTTTGATAGAGATTTTTCTTTCTTTGGGAGCTCTTAATATGTTAAGGTTAACAGAGCCACCTAAAGCATCTCCATCCATGTCTGGAGTAGGAGATTTGAATAACTCTATACCAGACAATAACTCTGGAGAGATTAAAGATAGATCAACAGACCTATCTGATCCTCCAGTAGAAGGCAATCGTATCCCATTAACAGAAATTGCAGTGAATTTAGGGTCAAGTCCTCTTACAACTATTTTAGAACCTTCACCTCCGTCTCTATTAATAGCTACTCCTGGTAATCTGGAGATAGCTTCTGCAGCATTTACGTCAGGCAATTCTTTAATTTTTTCAGCCGATACGATATTGGCTATGGCATCTGAGTTGAGTTGTTGATTGATTGCCTTGTTTTGGCCTAAAGCTTGAGCAGTGACAATTATTTCTTCCCCCAATATTGCCATTGGTGCCATTGTAATGTCTAATTTTGCAGGAGAAGATTTTGCAATAGTAATTGGCAACTCTTGAGTCTCATAGCCTGTATAAGATACCATTAAAGTATATGTACCTTCATTAATGTTGTCTAAAATGAATGTTCCATCTAGTTCTGTAATCGTACCCGTAGATGGTGATGTTTTTAAATAAATATTTGCGCCTGGCAAGGTGAATGTTCCATCAGAATCATATACGACTCCTGTGACATAACCTGTTTGACTAAAAATAGTCATTGTAATTGATAGGAAAATTACGATTGTACTAAATAACTTATTGTAGTTATTATTCATATTATCTATACTTTAGGCTTTAACTTTTTATAATCAACTGACAGGTTTATAGACCGCAATCTATTTGTCGTTTAATTACATGGCAAATTTAGGATATAGAAAGGGGATAAAAATCTAAGAATGGAGGAGAATAGTCTAAACTTGTACCGTATATTATAAGTTTGGCAGTTGTTTTATCTGGTATATTTATTTTTTTCTATATTTACTTCCACATGAATTAAATAGAATTTTTAGATGTTGTGATAGTAACATTATAG
>JBBKVK010000266.1:0-19320 GCA_037968395.1 Saprospiraceae bacterium
ATATAATTTAAACTAAAAAGGAAAATGTCTCTTACATATGAAAATTATTAAAATTTTATTGTTGATAATTAGCATAGGGTTGCTGAGTGAATCTTGTAAAAAAGACGAATGTCCAGAAGGTTTTTTAGGTGCAAATTGTGAGACTTTTGATTCGTCTAAAGTTCAGGTTTTATTAGATTCAGAAAATTATACTCCACTTTTTTTATTCAATAAAGGAGTACCATTAGATAGTCTATACGGCAAGTTTTATCAAGATGGTGTCATTTTTTACATAGATGTAAATGATGAGCATATTGAAATAGAAGGTTTAGTAGCAGCATATAAAAATCAAGGTGATGGAGCCGAATGGGGATGTTGGGGCATTGATATTGATAATTTAAATAATGTTTCCATGCTGTCTAGTGGATTGCTTCGAGGAGCAGCAATCGGAGATGGACAAGCGAATACCACGGCGATTTTAAAGGGATGTAGTACAAATGGAATTGCAGCAATGTTATGTCGTGACCTTGGAGAAAGATGGTTTTTGCCTTCTATTGGTGAATTACAGTTAATGGAATCAAATTTGCATTTAAAAGATCTTGGTGATTTTTCGTCAGATGCCTATTGGAGTTCTACGGAAGACACTAGTCATCGTGCTTGGAACTTTTTTTTTACTTTCAGTACGAATAGAGATGGAAAAATCAGCAGAAACAAAGTTCGTGCCGCAAAAAGTTTTTAATTAGAGTCCTAAATTTTAATTAGAATTATTTTTATAATCAATACCACTTTACATCGAGGGTAAATCTTAGCGCTTTCAACAATTAAATTTTAACCACCTTTTGTTTAGTCAATAGCTTGTTATCCTGAGAATATACAGACACGATATAAATTCCTGAATCTAGATTCAAAAGGGAAATACTGGTGTTGTTGGTTTTTTGCCTAAGACATTCGGCTCCCATCATTTTGGTGACAGTAATTGTTTTAGGTCCCTCAAAATCAATATTTAGTATATCATAAGTAGGGTTAGGATAGGCAGTTTTAATAGGAACAAAATTTTCGGCTACACTGACAGGGAAAAACGATTGCATAATGGCATGAGCATCTACTTTACCAGGTCCCCATTTATCAGGATCAGGATTACTACTGGTGAAATTATCTTTTATGGCTGTATTTTCTAATAATATCATAATATCGTCTGGAGTCGATAAAGGCCTCGCTTCTAATATCAAAGCAACTATTCCTGCTACCATAGGGCTAGACATGGATGTGCCACTTGCTTCTCCATAATAGTAATCGTGAGAGCTGGATGTGTCTGTATATTTATAAACAACGTTGTCATAACTGGACCCTCCAGGCTTATTTTTGGCGTCAAAAGAATTCACTGCAGAAGCTAATGTCATACCTGGGGCAGTAATATTTGGTTTTATCCTTCCATCTGATGTCGGGCCCTTACTCGAGAAAGGACAAAGTCTGTCAGTAGCGACATAACTGCTATAAGAAACTTCGAGGCCAAAAATATTGGTAAAAGTGTTTTTCGAAGCATATGCACCAACTGTAATTGCCGATTTAGTACAAGCCATTTCTCCGATGGTCATCCTGCTATTTCCATTGGAAGCTCCTGATAGTCCGTTCCGACCAAATTGACCGTAATATCCTGTTGATTCTAAAACATAACCCATCCATACATTTACTTCCCCATTGGCTGATTTAACAGAGAGGACTATATTGTCATTCGTTTTACTGTGAATATCTAAAAAAGCATGTGGTTTTCCATTTATATCGGTTGATATTGCTGTTAAATTTAAATAGAAAGTGTCATTGTCGGATCCGATCAAGAAGGTATCTATGGTCAAGTTATCTAGACACAAAAAATCTGTGGTAGAAATTGGCGTTAGTCCATTGTAGGTTTCTAATTGAACACAAAATGATTCACCTGAATCGCCCCAGATATCTATCCACGTTTTTTGTTCCGTTAAGTTGGCACTAAATTGTACAACACTTTTTAGGAGAGTATCAGAGCTCGAGAACTCCTTGTTTAAATGAATGTTATTCTCTCCATTATTACCAGCTGAGATGGTGAATATCTTACCTTCTCCCGTTAAATTATCAACAGCCTGACTAAATAAGGAACTTCCATCATGAGGACCGATACTGCATCCCCAGCTTAAATTGGCTACAGCAGCCTTTCCTTGTGATTCAGCATATTCAAATATATAGTTTATTCCGTCTACAATATCTGTCATACCTGTATTGGTCCATTGGTCTTGAGCAGGTGTTATTCCCACAAATACCAGATCGCTTTCAAAGGCAACCCCTTTATAACGGTCATCATCACCACCATATCCAGATCCTGCTGCAATACCTGCTACATGTGATCCATGGGATTGTGCAGAGTTATCCGATTGTTGTGAAATCATGGCTAAAGCATCAGTTATTTCATGTCCATAACTATAAGTTGGAGGAGGTGTTCCAGTAGATTTCTGTTCCCATATTCTTTTAATCCTATAATTGCTTCCATTTTCATCATAGAATGTTGGATGTGTATAATCAAATCCAACATCCAGAATGCCTACTACTACATTTTTA
The DNA here is from genome assembly GCA_037968395.1 of Saprospiraceae bacterium. Lineage (GTDB taxonomy): Bacteria > Bacteroidota > Bacteroidia > Chitinophagales > Saprospiraceae > JADKBO01. Next base: position 2,566 of record JBBKVK010000266.1, read on the forward strand.
CCCGTGAAAGCTTGAGGTAAATTTGTGCCCTCATGTACGAGATCTACCTTTGATTTAGCACGAGCTTTATCTAAAGTTGAGTATATGGGTTGATCTAATTGTAGAATATCAATACCACTTTTCAGCAAAGCTAGTTTTTCTACATTTTTAATGGGAATCTTAACGGTCCAGATATTCCCTGCCTTTGTGCCTACCAGGATGCCCAAATCATTTAATTCGCTTTGGACTGATTGATTCTTTACTTTTACAAATGCATTGATATACTTTTGATTGTTGATAAATGTATATACATATTTTGGATTGTTTTTATCAGTAATCCCAGAATTTGAAGCAAATAAATACTGATGCGTTAACGCAGATTGCTTTGCTACATTTTCTATATTTTCTTGTGCTTTGGTATTAAAGCTAAAAGCTAGGATGCAGATAATTATTAAAGTAAATCGTATCATTAGTTGTGGATATTTTCAATTTATATAGAAGCCATTTGCTCTCTCATTGATTCGCTAAACCTTATATTTATAAGGCTAAACGTTAAATGTTCTTGTACAAAGAAACGTCTTTTTTGGCAAAAAATGATAATCTGAATAGATAAACGTTCTATTTGAAGCAAATTCATGAAACCAACTATCACGCTTTTATATAACAGTCATCCGATAAAGAAATGAAACTATATAGCCAATAATTACTTAATATTAAAATATTATATTTTGTAAACCAGTAGCTAAGACCATCAAGTCCAGAGTAAAACATTGGAACTGATAAGGTTAGGGGATTTGAGCAGGTACAGCTCTTAACAATACTTTGGCCTCATCAGTCCCATTGGCCTCACCAGTCCCGTTAGGCTTGTTGGTACCAGGACGATTTTAGTTAATAGATAGTAGTTAATAGTTAATTGAGTTTTGTTAAGTAGATTACTTTTTATGTGACTCCACTTAATTTGATGCAGTCAATACAGTGCTCGAGAGTTGAAGATATGGAGCCAATTAAGACCTCAGCGAGGTCTAACTATTTTAGAATTTTCATTATCATATTAATAGACCTCAGCGAGGTCACACTACCCTCTTAGTTTGTAAACCAGTAGCTAAGACCATCAAGTCCGAAGTAAAACGTAGGAACTGATGAGGTTAGCGGATTTGAGCAGGTACAGCTCTATTCAATACTTTGGCCTCACCTGTCCCGTTGGGCTTGTTGGTGCCAAGACGATTTTAGTAATATATATTTATAGGGCGATTTTGAGCATAAGAAATATATTATGTTTTGATTTGATTAAAATTGGGTATATATTTGAACAATTAAAAAGTGGTGACCACTTAAAATAACTTGGTGACCTTTGACAACGAAACATTCAAAACAAATTAAAACGAAAAGAAATTATGTCTGATCAAAAAGTATTTGAAGCAAGTGCCGAAAGTAAGGCAAAAGCTAAACAATTTAGAATTTTTGCAATTCTTGCATGGATAATAGCCATAGCAGCACAAGTCTTTGCCATTTTAAAATTAATAAGCAATGATAACCTAGTATGGCTAATAGTCGTAATTGTATTAATTTTGGGATTAGCCATAGCTGGGTCAATGCTGTGGAAAAAAGCAAACGTGTTAGACCCTGCTTCTGAAAAAGATAAAGTTCGGTTCTTTTTTCAGAATCAGTTTGGAGCTATTATGGGAGTATTGGCATTTTTGCCTTTAGTAATTTTCATTTTAACTAACAAAAAGATCGACGGTAAAACCAAAGGGATTGCTGGATCTGTTGCCGTAGTAGCAATGTTAATAGCAGGCGTATCTGGCGTAGATTTTAATCCTCCCTCAGTTGAGAAATATACAAAAGAAATCACTGAGCAAACAAGCACATTAAAAAAACTAAACTTCGACAACGATAACGTTTATTGGTCCAGCGCTGGTAACAAGTATCATATTTTTGAAGACTGTCAACATATCAAAGGCAGAGAAAAAGTAACAAATGGAACTATAAGACAATCTTTTGAGCAAAAAGGAATTTCTGAATTGTGTAAAACTTGTGAAGCTAGGGCCATTAAGGAGAGAAATTTACCTGAGTAAAGGCTAGTTTTTTTAAATAAATTGTAATGACAATAAAATGACTGAAGAACAATATCAGAAAAGTATTACCGAAATAACACTTGGAAAAAATGGAGTGAAACAGAAGTTCCAAAAACAGATGAAAACAAAGAAATTTGGTTTAGCATGCAAAAAGAAATCAAAGCAGCCCAAAAGAAAGGATTTATTATAGACGTAAAGCCTGACATATAAATAAATGGAACTAAATCTATTCATGTTTTCTTGACCACCTTTTATACTTTATATAAATCAAAAAAATGAAAAATAATTTGATCTTTGATTTTAACATCGATAAAGCAACGAAAACGGTCATCGTAACCAGAGAATTTAATGCCGGGCTTTCACTGGTATGGGATTCATTTACTACGCAAGAAATTCTTGACCAATGGTGGGCACCTAAGCCTTGGGCATCAGAAACAAAATATATGAATTTCGAAGGTGGTGGACGAAGATTTTATGCTATGGTCAGTCCCGAAGGGCAAAAGCATTGGTCAATTCAAGATTTCATTTCTATTAGTCCAACTTCTAATTTTAAAATGGTTTCTGCTTTTGCTGATAGGCATGAAAATGCTGATTTGCCAGGTTCTGATTGGGATTTGACTTTCACAGAACAAAACGGAATAACAAAAGTCAGTATTATTATTAAAAATGAATCCCTTGCCCGCATGGAGAAAATGATTGAAATGGGCTTTCAAGGAGGTTTTACTATGACATTAGACAGCCTAGAGAACTTGTTGACAACTTTAAAGGACCGATAGTAGCATGAAAAACTCAAACCATTTGAACATACAGCCTTGAGTGATAAAATCTAGCTCAATCGTTTTGTGATTATCTAGAAATTAGATTTTGCCCTAGTTCGGCTTCATTTCCCCCAATTGCCACATTTATATTGCCAGCCTCCATATTCAGAAAACAAGCATGTCTTAATGAAATAATTATATAACTTTGTTTGTTAATTTTAAAAAAGATAATAATATGAAAAAATTCAAATTATTCAAGCATATTGGAATTTTGATTTTTTTATTATCTATGCTTGTAAGCTGTAATTCAGTATCCCCAGAAGTATGTCAAGAGTTGGAAGATTGTATGAATGGCGAAGTTTGTATTGAGGGAATATGTAAGTGCCCTGATGGATTTATTGGCATAAATTGCAGTGAAATTGACTTATCAGCGATCCAAATATTATTGGACAATGAAATTAGTCCAAAAGTATTATTTGATGGTGGGGTTACTCTTGAAGACCTCTACGGTAAAATTTACATGGGTGGAATATTGTATTATCTAAATACGACTGATGGTACAGGACTTATTGCCTCTCCTCAAGATGTAGGATCTTTTGTATGGGGATGCATAGGAACTAGTATACCAGAGGCGCAAGCAAGGAACATTGGTTCTGGTGGAACGAATACTGAAGCTATCATTGAAAATTGTTCTCACTTCAATATCGCTGCAAAAAGCTGTTCTATTTATTCAGAAAATAATATAAGTGATTGGCATTTGCCTTCTTCAACAGAATTAGAGTTAATGTATTTTACACTATATCAAAAAGATTCCATTTACTTTGCGAATTCTTTATATTGGAGTTCAAGTGAAAATAGCAATGAATATGCAATTGCAATAGATTTTTCTAATTTAAACCTTGGATTATTCTCAATAAAAAAAGATAAAAATTTAAAGATTAGAGCAGTTAGATACTTTTAACTTTTTAGTACTTACCTTTAATCAATAGCGATGATGGTTAAGGCTTTAGTTTTCAGCAGATTGGCTATCGCATATTTGGGCTAACCCAACATTACTGTGTTACAAAACCAAATTTGAATGCTTCATTAAATTTATTGGAAAACGAAGTACCTTGACTAGGGCCCTTAACATCAAACGTTTGAGAAAAATCAATGCCTTCAAGAATTTCCACTAGATTAACATTGATGTGAACCGCAGGATTTAATCCCTCCTCAACCGATAGTAATTCATCAAAATCTAATTCAATTGTTTTCGTATTATCCACAAAAACAGGATTTTGCCCTGGTTCGGCAGCCACATCTTTCCAACCACTTATCTGAACAGAAAAAGTACCTTCGAGAACTTCTGTTTCAGTACCCTTTGGGACATACTTCTGTCCAGAATTAGCAGCATTCCCCTCGATAGCCAAGTTTACATAACCAGCCTCCATATTGAGAAACCAAGCCCCAGTTCCCGGGTCAAGTATTCCTCCAGGAGTACCTTCTATAACGGTGTATGCTTTGATGCCTATAGTGAATGTGATTTTGTCATACGTACCAACGGTGACACTATTGATGTTGATTATCTGAGAAGCTGGATCTGATTCCAGTACTTGATAAAAACCCGTAAGTTTAGACGCATCAGCCGTTATTTTATTGGGATCGCCATACCCAATACCTGAAGGACCAATAAATTTGATCCCACTGATATAATATCCAAACTTAGAGATGTTGTATTGTTGGCCATTCGCGTCTGTATAGTCGTAAGTCATATCACCTGGGATGCGCAAACTTAGATCGTTGTCATCAGCTTTGTGATCAAATACTACGGCAATGGTGCCGGGTCCTTTAGATTCTTCTTTACTAACGCAGGAAGTAGCGGTCATAAATAAAGATAATAATAGGTACAATAAATAGTTTGATGCTTTCATAATTCTATAAATAAAATAAACCGTAAATTTGTTTAGAAAAAATTTGGATTTAAATTAATCCTATGTTCTGTTTGCCAAGCTCCCCTCTCCTTCATTCGAAAATGACATCACTGCCAAAGCAGATTTGCTATACAATGATTTCAAGGAGCGATTTGCGGATTATGGTCAGCGGGCTGCTTGATGATGAAGGTAAACCATAACATACCATCTAGTCCTGAAAGGATGCCATACGCTCCAGATGGATGAAGTCCATCTGTTCATAAAATAAAATGACCTCCTATTAAATATATTATTTAATTTTGCATTTGTAAACCTACAGTATGCATTGAAACTCATTCATAATCTAGGAAAACAATGGAGATTAGAAACCATTTTAAAAAAACGAAGGATAACCGAAAAGCCAAACGGGTGGGAACATAAATAATGATAATAAAATGATAAGAATATTTCTACTAATCATAGTAACAACTGTTTTGTCATGTAACACATCCAAAAAGGCTGAAAAAGAAGCAATTACTATAAATTCAGAAACCAAAGAACCTCTAACCAGCTTTACAGTTTCTTTCATAAGTATTGGTGCTGGTACAGACTATACAGCAAGAAGCTCATTCAATGATTTTATATCCTCTTTTGAACAGGCAAATAATATCAAATTAATGTATGAAACAATAAATTGGGGCAGAGAAGGAGAAACGGATTACTGCTTTGATTTAAAAACATTCTACCCATCACTTCAAGATAAGTTCATCACAGAAAGTAAAGAGCATTTAGCGTCCTCAACCCTCATCAGATATATAGAAAATAAGGACTGTAAGACAGGTCGATAAATAGTGAGTTTCTAATAAGCTAGATTTACCAATTATTAAATATCTCGGTACTATCTTAAACCAGTTCTGAAAGGACGCTATATACTATAAATGGGACAATCACTCTTAAAAAACCACATCCACATCGTCTTTAGTACAAAATACAGACAAAAACTAATTCTCACTCCCTACGAAGAAGAGCTTCATGCCTATCTAGGAGGAACCTGTAAAGAATTAGACTGTCCAGTATTAATCGTAGGTTGATATACCCACCACATTCATATCTTATGCATGCTATCCAAAAAAATAGCACTGATGACTTTGGTTCAAAAAGTGAAAGCTAATTCATCAAAATGGATGAAAACCAACAACGAAAGCTTAAAAAACTTCTATTGGCAAGATGGGTATGGTGCCTTCTCTGTTAACCCTAGAGGAGTAGAAAGGGTCACTAATTACATCAAAAATCAACACGAAAACCATTCTAAAAAAACATTCAAACAAGAATACAGAGGATACCTAAATAAATACAAAATAGAATACGATGTGCAATATGTATGGGATTAAAAGAGGCGTAGCCTACCTAAAAGTCCTGAAAGACGACATACTCCAAAGGATGGATAAAATCCATCCACTAGTTACATCCCCCATTCTTTATAATCAACTGCTCCGTAGATTGCACCGTAATCTGATCGTCTAGCATGACCTCAGGTGTGATAAAAGTAACAACTTTGCCATTCGTAATATCTAAGACTCCATTCACGATGATCTTTTCATAGGCTCGATATGAACCTTGCAAAGGAGAATCTGCCGCAGTCAACGTGAGTATTTCTGGAATCGTCGTATCTTTTACCTTATAAATATTACCGCTCAGCGAAGCACAATACAGTTCTCCTTGTTCATCTTCACCAAAAGTACTAATGCCTGTCTGACCGATGCTGTGAATCTGATTTGATCCTGTCGTATCTACCGTCCAAAAATTACCCGAAGTATAATCTGCACAAATGTATAATCCTTGCAGTGCCGTGTACTTACATCCTCTATATACATGACCTCCAGTGATACTCGATCCTCCAGTGTTGGCATCATGTGTATATTCAAATAATGGGTTTTGGTATAATGGGCTGTCACAAGGAGGAGTATTTGCACTGCAATCTGGATCATTTGTATTACCTGTTATGCATTCTGATCCTTCCATAAACTTCCAGCCATAGTTGATGCCACCAGTGAGCGGAGAAGGGTCATAATCTACTTCTTCGATCAACCCCTGTCCAACATCTGCTATCCATAGATCTCCACTGTCTCTGTCAAACGAAAACCTCCATGGATTTCGAAGTCCGTAAGCCCAAATGGTCTCATCGGATCCAGCGTCACCAGCAAAAGGATTATCAATAGGTATAAGGTAGTTAGCAGGATTTCCTGATGGTACATCTACGTCTATTCGGAGCAATTTGCCTAACGCAGAAGTAGTATCTTGGGCTTCGCAGCCAGGATCATTTGAACTGCCACCATCTCCTGATGCTATATAGAGAAAACCATCCTGTGGTCCAAAATTGATGTCCCCACCATTATGGTTGGAGTAAGGCTGGTTGTACCCTAGCAATATTTGTCCAGTTGTAATATCAGCCACATCTGCATTTGCAGCTGACACTTGATATCTAGCAATCTCCGTATTTCCGGAGGTGTTAGAATAGTTTACATAAAAGTAGCCATTTGTTGTATAATCTGGATGAAAAGCCAAACCGAGTAGTCCTCGTTCACCACTTGTAGATAATAGCCCAGATATGTCCAAAAAGGGAGTTGTAAGAATTACACCTGTGCTATCAATTATCTTTATTTTGCCTGTTTTTTCTGCTACGAAGAGTCTGTTGCTTCCATCTCCTGCATGGGTTATCTTAGTCGGTTGGGTAAAACCAGTATGCAATTGCTCCAGCCCTAGAGTTGGATTAACAGCCACTCCACTACTAGAGATGCTGTAGGCTGCAATGACAGGATTCTTTGCATATGGACTTCCAGTGGCGCCACCATCAAAGATTGTCAGATATAAAATACCTTTTTCGGAATCAAAATCGCCACCTACAATTCCATGAAATTCTGGTGCAGAATAATAATCGTCATATTGAAAAGGTACTTCAAAAACTCCATAGTCATAAGGGCGTACATCATACTGATTTATTACACCATTTTTTACATCTACCAAATCATCCAAATCCCATAACCAATAGTAATTATACACGTCATCTGCATCATAGGGACATGGTCCTCCACATAGATTTCCATTATTTTGGGTTGGTTTATATCCTATGCCCGAATTGTGTCCACCCGAAGACCCAATAGACATATAGGTTCGAGTACCAGGGATGATAAAACCAAAACTTGCTTGAGAATCCGCTGTCCATAAAGCATTAGTGCCTACAATGGCATCAGCGTCCGCAAAAGTATGCCCCGGAGGTGTAGAACCATTCACCTCAACTAGATTGTAAAGGTCATTGGCATAGGCACTATAATCAGCATACAATGGATCGGCAAGATCGTAATCCAATAATGTAGTGGAGGGGATTGGGGTCGTAATATTGTTAATGAGATCTGCTGGATCAAAAACAAAAGCCGATACTCCCATTGTTGATCGACTATTTATGGCATATTTACTAGAGTTTCCCATTATGTAATCTCCACCGAATGCACTGCTCCATTCATTAGGCACCTCAGATATCCATCCTCCAGCATGTGCTTGGCCTGTAACATGGTAGTAGCCAGTAAGTTGAGAAGTAGCCAAACTGTCTGCCACCTCCACTACAAAAGTCGTATGCGTATTATCAGCCGGAGCATCATAATATTCTATTGCATTTACAAAGAGTTTATTACCGACTACTTTCATTCCAGCAATTCGGTCTATCCCTTGTGGATTGCCATCAGGAGTAAGATACATCAATGATTTAAAATCTTGTCTAATCGTAGCATATTGTAGATCTTGCAGGCTATCACTATTGATAAGATCTGGCATCTCAAACTCTGCAATTGCACCTTCTACATTATGTCCCGCTAGAAAAAAACCTTCTTTATCTGCGGACAATGTAAATATCCCAGCTGCATAGTTAGATGACGATTCTCCGAAAACATCTGCAGGTACAATGAAAGCCCCTTCGTATTGTAAGTCACTAAATTGTAACAATGGAAGTTGTCCTTGAGCTAAAAAAAATGACATAAAAAGAGCGACTAAAAGAGAGAGTCTTAGGTGATTCATACACTTGCTTTTGTTTAATTAATAATGAAATCTTATTAGAGAATTGACCTGCATCTTTTTATATAAAGGTAAAACTAATAATTACAATCATGCACTTATCAGCTTAAAGAAATATAGTCACTTGAATTGAATTAAGAACCTAAACCAAGAAATATGGCTTCAATACTATAAACTGACTACCTTTATTAGCATACAAACGGATAGAATAGGAATAACCCTAGAAGAAAATCTTTCAACTATTCCTCAAATAAAGAAAAAGAATTGTAATTATTATTTCACTATTTATATCAAATTAACATTGAACGATAAACTTTTTAGTAACAACCTTATTATCTAAAATTAACACAAGCACATATAAATCAGTAGGCAATACACCAACATCAATTGTCCTGATGTCCGATTCGTATCCCATTACTTTCATCGTTTTACCGTTAATATCCGAAGTAATCCAGACTCTAGGTCATCTCCCTCAATACCGATCATCCTTCACAAATGGGATCTTTTCCATATAATCGACTTCCATACTTGGAAAACCAAAGTCATCCACGATTTTACCTTTTAGTAAGTACAGCCCTCTGCCTTTGAAAGGGTATTTGGAATACGATGGAGGAAAATGTGTCGTGTCAAAGAATCTTCCTTGCTCATCTATCCAAGTGCCAAATGCCATCAGTTTACGATTAGAGGTAGTGACAGGTTTTTGGGTGACGTAATAGCCTATCATAGATACTTTTTTGCCCATGTGGTCTATCATGTCACAACTCCTTGTGCTCCGCAAAAATTCGCCATTGATGAGGTCAAAAGGCGAGCATAGCGGAAAACCCAAGATCTCTATTTCATCAAAAGCTTGTTCGTGTTTGCCTTCTACTAGATCGGGTAACTGGTAGGCATCTACATCTGCATCAAATAGTAAGGCATGCTCGGTTTGTTTGAGTGCTGGACTGTAGACGGCATTCTTTTCCCACATGAGTTCGTACTTGTTTAATCCTGTGAACCTAAATGCTCCGATTCTGATCAATTTGTCTAGTTGCTCACGGCCAATATCTACCCTATTGACAAAGTCTTTGAGGCTGCGATATTCGCCTTTGTGAACCCGCTCTGCTACAATGCGTCGAGCTACCTTTGACTCTAGATCGGCCATATGTATCAAGCCTACATAGATGTCCGTACCATAAATATGGGTGAGGTGCATACTGTTGTTGACACATGGTGGATGTATGTTTGCCCCTGACATCCTAGCTTCATGTATATAGAGCTCTGTACGGTAAAAACCACCAAAGTTGTTGATCACTGCCGTCATAAATTCTAAAGGGAAGTAGGTCTTTAGGTACAAACTTTGAAATGACTCTACGGCAAAACTAGCAGAATGGGCTTTGCAGAAAGAATACCCACTAAAACTTTCTACTTGTCGCCATACTTCTAAGCTCAGGTCGTCTGGGTATCCTCTTTCTTTACAGTTTTTAAAATACTTACGTTGGAGGGTTTCAAACTTGTCCGACGTCTTTTTCTTACCACTCATAATTCTCCGTAGGATATCGCATTCATCCATTTCTAACCCTGCAAAATGGTGGACGATCTTCATCACATCTTCTTGATAGACCATGACTCCATAGGTTTCGCCTAGATGCTCTTCAAATATAGGATGGATATACGTAAAGCTGTCTGGGAAGTGAAACCGATGGATGTACTCTCGCATCATCCCCGACTTAGCCACTCCAGGTCGGATGATAGAACTTGCCGCTACCAAATGGATGTAGTCTTCACATTTTAGCTTAGTCAACAATCCTCGCATCGCAGGTGATTCTATATAAAAGCAGCCTATACAGTTGCCCGATTTTAGTCGAGCCCTTACGTTTTTATCTTCTTTAATCGTAGGGATGTCGTGTACATCTACTGCCTTGCCTTGATTGGTTTTGATGAGTTCTACCGCATCTTTGATATGTCCTAACCCTCGCTGGCTGAGTATATCGTATTTGTGAAACTGTAAGTCTTCCGCTCCATACATATCAAAATGTACGATTGGAAATCCCTTAGGCATCATCTGTAACGCCGTATGGTAATTGAGTGGTCGTTCGCTGATGAGGATGCCGCCAGCATGGATGGATAGATAGTTGGGATACCCTTCGATCATCTTACCAAACTTAAATATGTGCTTGGCAAAGTGGTGATGCTTTTCTGTGGCCAAAGGTTCGTTGACAATGGCGTCTATGTCTGCTTTGGGCAATCCGACGACCTTGCCCAGTTCTCTGATAATGGATTTACCTTTGAAGGTGTTGTACGTCGCCAATAATGCGGTATGCTCCTTACCATATCGCTTGAATACATAATCGGTGACATCATCCCTTTCATTCCACGAGAAGTCTATGTCAAAGTCAGGTGGAGATGTCCGCTGTGGGTTGAGAAATCGCTCAAAATAGAGGTCTAATTCTAAAGGGTCAACATCGGTAATGCCGAGATTGTATGCTACGATAGAGTTGGCGCCACTGCCCCGCCCTACATGGTAATATCCCACTGATCGAGCATATCTGACAATGTCCCAAGTGATGAGGAAGTAAGCCCCGAAACCTAACTGTTCGATTACTTTGAGTTCTTTGGTGGTGCGTTCTAGGGCTTTCTTGTGTTGACTACCGTAACGTCTATTACATCCACCTTCCGCTAGTTTGGTCAAGAGTTTTATATCATCTTTGGTACCGCCAGTGAATGTCTTGCGATTGTTAGTCCAATGGCTAGGCATTTCGATGCTACAAGAATCTACTATCGCTTGTGTATTGGCAATTATCAGTGGATATTGGCTAAAAATGGATTCCAGTTCTCCTTCCGCCCTAAATTTTTCACTGCCTTTTGCACAGTCTTTGGGATCAAGCCTGCTGATGACAATATTGAGGTCGATGCACCGCATAAGCTTGTGACCCTTGTATGCCCAATCGTCTTGGAAGGTTACAGGACTGAATATGACCAGTTTGTTTTGATAATTTTTTAAATAAGAAGAAAACAAATGATTCACTTCTTCGGGTCTGACACCTATAAATTCATAGTCTTTTAAGTCATTGATACTCTTGGGAAGTTTTCTATATATTACATAACAATGCTGCAGCGGTGGTAACTCACTTGGGATCGGTTGACTGTTTATGGAGCATTGAGTGAGTAAGGCACAAGCTTCTTTCCAGCCCTCTACATTTTGAGCGATTAATAAGTATTTAAACTCTTTCTCTTGTCTAAACTCTATACCTACTATGGGTTTAATTCCATTTGCGATGCAAGCCTCAATGAATGCATAGGTACAGGAGGTGTTGTTGATGTCTGTCAGTACTAAAGAGGTTATACCAAGAGAGACAGCAGTAGCCACTAGGTCTTTTGGTGAAAACATCCCATACTTTAGAGAGTAATATGTGTGACAGTTTAGATACATTTATCGAATTATTCGACAAATATATGACGAATATATTGACAATTTAGTTTTTGAAAGACATTTAAGCAATTTTCTTTTTCTTGCCTTCGGGTGTTGCTCCACTTTGGATATAAGATTCTTGTTTATCGGCTTCGCCTTTGTTTATGGCTTCGCCTCTGTTTACAGGCTCTTCGACCTTCTTGTTTAGTCGTTTAGCTTGCTGAGATTGTACTGCGTTATTCAATCTAAGCTTTGCTTCCCACTCGGCAAAGATCAGATAAACAGCTGTAGGCGTAAACAGCCAATTTACATTTTAATAATTACCTTTGCATGAATATCAGATGCTTCGTTTACAGATTGTATTTCAATCCAAGTTGGCTTAGCTTAAGATGTTATTTAGAATGTAGACAACAGTATGAGCGAAAAGAATCAAAACAGAACAGAATTAGAAGGCACAAAGCGATTTTCGGAAAGTCTATTTTGGTCATTAAATCGAAAATATTATGAAGATATTGGCATTGATGCCTGGCAATCAGGTGCGGTGCCACATCATTTGACCAGTAATTCGATGGTAGGATTAACGTATGCAAAATTGATATTTTCCTTGTTAACCGATATAGGTAGAAAGGGCAATATCACGGAGCCAGTTTATATTCTTGAGTTAGGTGCCGGCCATGGCAAATTGGCATATCACGTGTTAGTACATTTAGATAGACTGATAGATGAGTCTCAAAGACCTATGCCACCCTATTGTTATATACTAAGCGATATTGTTGAAAATAATTTGGAGTTTTTTGAACAGCACCATCAGTTACAGCCATATTTACAATCAGGCAAGTTAGACATTGCATACTTTGATGCCATAGAAAGCAATGTTTTAGATTTACGAGTTTCTAAAAAAGTAATCCATCCAAGTTCTCTCAATCAGCCAATGATTGCATTAGCCAATTACTTTTTTGACTCATTGCCAATAGACGTATTTTTATATAGACAAGGCGAGGTAGAAGAATGTTTGGTGTCAGTAAGTACGACAGAGCAGATAGAAGATGGAAAAGAGCCTGTACAGTTGGAAAAATTGGAGCTTAATTACAATTTGGTTCCATTAGAAAAGGATAGATACGAAGATGCTATTATTAATGAAATAGTAAATGATTATAAGTCACAAGTATTTAATTCCTTCATTTTCATACCAGAGTTAAGCATTAAATGCATTGATAACCTTAAAAGCCTTTCACAAAATGGGGTTATTTTCTTATCTATGGATAAAGGGTTTCATGAAATCCATGATCTTGAAAATACTCCTGCGCCAAAGTTGGTCAATCATGGTAGTATCTCACTGTCGGTAAATTATCACGCCTTATCTTCCTATTGTCTTAAATCTAATGGGACTGTTATGATGCCTGAGGCTTCAACATTTTATTTAGAGTTGGCTTGTATGATGTTTGTAAATGATGGCGAAGATTATTTTGAAACTAAGGCTACTTATCAGCAAGTGGTCAATGATTTTGGACCTGATGATTACAACGAATTCAAAGGTTTTTTCTACAAACACATCGCACAAACAAATCTTCAAGAACTCTTTGGCTTTTTAAGACTTAGTGCCTACGACTCTACTATTTTCATACACATTCTACCTAGAATCAAACAACTAATAAAAGAAGTTACTTTTAATGAAAGAAGGCGTATGCACCAAACGATGAACAAGGTGTGGGCTAATCACTACGAACTTGATTTGAAATTTGATGTAGCTCTTGAAATTGGTGGTATTATGTACGATCTAGGCTTCTACCAAGAGGCATTAAATTTTTATTTAAAATCTTCAGAAATTAGAGGCATCTCAGCAATGGGTTACTATAACTTAGCATTGTGTTATTACCAACTGAGAGAAGACAAATATTTTAGTCAAACTTTGATAGATGCAAAGTCACAGTTTCCTGACTTTGAAAAATATGACCAATTACTTCAGTTGGACTTACTTGCATAATATACTTTTATAGTTAACTGATAAAATTATATACGAACTAAAATGAGTTCATTCCACTTCGCTTTTAAAGTCAAAGACATTGATTCTACCCGTAAATTTTATGTAGAAATACTTGGATGCGCAGAAGGTCGATCTACAGAGACTTGGATCGATTTTAACTTTTTTGACAATCAACTTTCGGCACATGTAAGCAACAATATACCGGAACTAGATTTTTGTGGACTTGTCGATCGCGTAAAAGTGCCAATCCCTCATTTTGGATGTCTGCTTCCTTTAGACCAATTTAAAAATGTCCATGAGAGATTGGAAGCTGCCAAGATTGAATTTGTAATTAAACCTCAAAAAAGATATGAAGGCAAGGTTGGTGAGCAATTGACAATGTTTGTATTTGACTTTAGCGGTAACCCACTAGAGTTTAAATCATATACCAATGAACAAGAAGTGTTTTTAGTGTAAGGAGTGCTAGCTTCCTATACCTGAATGCTGGAATGGGTATTAAATCGAACCAAATTTTACAACTCCGCAAACCGCTCTCCCCCAGCCTGCTTATATCGACCTCTGTCGTCTTTAGCCAATTGGATGGTAGCAAAATCTTTATCGTGTTCTAGAAATAAGAAATGGTTTTCATTACCTACTATTTCGTAAAACTCAGCTTTTTCTTCTAATGTTTTTAGAGGCTGCACATCATAACTCATTACGTAAGGAAGACCAATATGTCCATGAGATGGCAACAAATCGGCACAATACACGAGTGTTTTTCCACCGCCAAGATTTATAAATGGAATCATCATGGCTCCAGTATGTCCATAAACAAATCTAAATTTGATGAAATCATTGAATGATATATCTTGCTCAACGTCTATAAATTTCAACTGTCCAGCATCTTTAAGCGGTACAAAATTCTCCTTTAGGAAACTGGCTTGCTCTCTTGGATTGGGATCATATGCCCAATTGTAGTGGTAATCATTGGTGTAATAGGTAGCATTGGGGAAGGTTGGGAAAAGATTTCCTTCCTTCGATTTACTGACGGCTCCTCCTACGTGATCAAAGTGCAAATGCGTTAAAATAACGTCCGTAATCTCGTCAAAATTCACTCCTGCAGTTGCCAGTGATTTAGATAGCGAATCCTCACCATGTGGCTGAAAATGGCTTCTAAATCGTTCGTCTTGCTTGTCGCCAAGTCCTGTATCAATTAGGATTTTTTGATCGCCATCTTCAATCAAAAGGCAACGCATCGCCCAAGTACACATGTTGTTGTCATCGGGCTCATTTAGCTTTTGCCACATCGATTTAGGCACTACGCCAAACATAGCTCCTCCATCTAATTTGAATTTTCCTGTTTCAATGATGGATAGCTTCATAATGGTATGTATAGATTTTTAAATAATAGAAAGAAGTATAAAAGTGGTTACCGGCTTAGAACTATGCAAAGCCCATTTTCTCCATTTGGTAATATTCCTTCAATGTTATCATTCTTTCAGAGGCTTCATCCCACAATTTATTCTTAGCTAGCTTTAGACTTTCGAAAAATGTTACTTCGGTAGTAAACTTATTAAACCATGGAATTTCCTCTACACAGCTCTTTAAGTTGTAATTGGGAATCGCAGGATTTAGGTGATGAATGTGGTGGATGGCAATGTTGCCCGTAAACCAATTTAACCAAGCAGGAAGTTTGTAATAACTACTGCCTTTGATCGCCGCAACTAGGTAATCCCACTTACTTTGCCATTCTTTATAGCCATGTTCATGTTGGTGCTGGATGTAAAAAAACCAAATAGCTATGATGGAGAAAAAGCCAAGAATTAGAAATTGAATGGCTAAAAATTTGACTCCCACTAAAAAAGCCAAGCCTACAAACACACCTGCAATTACCAAATTATTAATGTGCAATTTGCCTCTTAATGCCTTAAAATCAGGCATATTGATCAATGGCAATCTGTTGTGAATAAGGATATAATATATAGGTCCAAGCACAAACATGACGATTGGTGAACGGTAAACTCTGTACCAAAATCGCTTGAACTTGCTCATGTCTTTAAATTCTTTGACTGTTAAAGTGTGAATATCTCCAATATCTCTTACCTCCAGCATCCCATTATGAGAATGGTGAAAATGGTGAGACTTCGCCCAATAAGAATATGGTATAGAGCTAAAAAGACTGCATGCAAATCCGATCACATCTCTTCCCGTTTTAGACTTGACAAAAGATTGATGACCACAATCATGTTGGATAATGAATATTCTAACCAAAAACAATGCATTTAGGAAAGCTAATCCAACTACTGCTACGATACTGTAATCCCAAAGAAAATACATCAGTACCCATACCAATAAGAACGGCCCAAAAGAATTTATTATCTGAATGGTTGCTTTCGTATTGTCCGGCGTTTGAAATTTTTTCACAGATTTAAGGGCTTCAGTAATCCTAGATCGTAATTCTTTAGTATCACCTACTACTTTCCCTGTTTTACTCATATTTAGTATTTTTACGTATTGACATGCAAATATAAATTATTAAATTTTTATAATAGAGACATATCAATAAATGAATTAAAAATATTTTGTTTGGAGATTGTCCGTCAGTTATAACAAATGTAATATGGAAAGAGTTGCAATG
>JBBKVK010000267.1:0-9741 GCA_037968395.1 Saprospiraceae bacterium
TACTTCAATCACTGGGGAAATGTCTTTAATAGAAATGATTTTAAATTCTCCTACTTTATTCCCTATTGCTTTCCATCCTTTGACATCGATAAGTTCAGATGGTTTTAATTCTTTTTCTAACGTTTCTTTCCCTTCTTTATATTTTATAATGACTTCAGGGTCAGGATGGACGCTAGCAAAGTATAGTTTGCTGCCACTGCTTTCCGAGATAAAAGAATATTTCTGTCCTGTTCTATTGGTTTCAACTTGGAATCTCTTAACCATCGACCAACCTTTTTCACCTTCATAATGTAGAGCAGTAATGACTTGTTCATCATCATGCTTGCCTATATGTTGCAAATTGGCAATATCGTAATGCTTATTTTGATCCAACTCATTTAATTCGTAAGAACCGTCTTTATTAATATTGAGGATATTAGCTCCTGTATCAAATGCTCCAATAAACTTGCCTCTCTCTTCTGTATTCAGTTTACCTGACACTTCGTCTATCCATATTTTGATAGCACCTAATGAAGACTTACCGACCTCTAAAAGTGTAATCTTTTTGACGGGATATTTCGTAACTGTATTACCCTTGGACCCTCTTCCTTTTATGGCAAGATCTGCAAAGTCAAAATCAAATACTTTCTTCTTTGCACTACAACCTGGAGATAGTTGGACGGATACTCTTTCCGATTCGCCATTAGGATAAGCGGCAAAATGCAAAACTTTACTTCCTTTCTCACCAGTAGTTAGATCGTATTCTTTATCTCTAGTAATTGACTTTACATTAAACCTTTTAGCATAAGTTACTCCTTTGCCACCATCTACATAGATAAGGTTGTAGGTTGTACGGTCATCGCCTTTCTTCCATACGTCTACATGAATGATATTTTTACCAATAAAATCTTTATCTGATATCCTAACTACCTTAAACTTACCATCTTTGGTAAATGCAATAACGTCATCGATGTCCGAACAATCACAAACAAATTCATCCTTCTTCATTCCAAGACCAACAAACCCATCTTCGTAATTAACATACAGTTTTGCATTATTTGCAACTACCTGTTGTACTTGAATGGTATCAATAGAAGTAATGGTTGTTTTTCTCTCTTTCCCTTTTCCGTACTTAGATAGAAGGTTTTCAAAATAGGCAATCGAAAAGTCTGTAAGATTTTCTAGATCGAACTTGACTTGCTTAATATCTTCTTCTAAATTAACGATATACTCATCAGCTTTAAAAGAATTGTATTTAGAGATTCTCTTAATCTTAATTTCTGTAAGCCTAACTATGTCTTCTTCAGTGATATCTCTTACCAACTGGATTCTTCCGTCACCAGATTTAGAAGGGTCTGATGGAGTGCCTATATATTTCTTTAATCCAATATCTATAGTCTTAATAACATCTTCCCACGTTTCGCTTTCTTCTATGTCACGGTAGATTCTTTTTTCTATAAAAATCTTTTCAAGACTGGCCATGTGCCATTTCTCTCGAAGCTCACCTAACTTGATTTCTAATTCCTGTTTAAGGAGGTCTTTTGTCCTAAAAGTACTTAACTCCAAAATCTCTGAAACCCCTAAAAATTTTGGTTTGTTATCGACAATTATGCAACAGTTTGGCGATATAGATGTCTCACAACCAGTAAAAGCAAATAGTGCATCTAACGTAACATCTGGAGACACTCCTGATGCCAATTCAAGTATTATCTCTACCTCTTTTGCTGTATTATCAAATACTTTTTTAATTTTTATTTGTCCTTTATCTACTGCTTTAATAATGCTATCTATCAGGGAAGTCGTCGTAACACCATAAGGCAATTCTGTGATAGCAAGAGTGCTTTTATCTCTAATTTCTATCTTGGCTCTTACCTTTACTCTTCCACCTCTAATACCGTCATTGTATTCACTCACATCTGCCAATCCTCCATTTTCAAAATCAGGATATAATGTAACTTTTTTACCTTTAAGAATGTTGATAGAGCCTTTGATTAATTCTATAAAATTATGTGGTAATATCTTTGTTGCCAATCCGACTGCAATACCTTCTACTCCAGAAGTAAGCACCATTGGGAACTTTACAGGAAGAGTGATAGGTTCCCGATTACGACCATCATATGACTGTTGCCAATCAGTAGTTTGAGGGTTAAAAATGACATCTAGAGCGAACTTAGTCAATCGAGCTTCGATATATCTAGGTGCTGCCGATGAATCTCCAGTACGGTTATCTCCCCAGTTCCCTTGACAGTCAATTAACAAGTCTTTCTGACCCATATTAACCAAAGCATCCCCAATTGAAGCATCGCCATGTGGGTGATACTGCATCGTTTGCCCTATCACATTGGCTACTTTATGAAATCTGCCATCATCCATTTGCTTTAGAGCATGCAGCAACCTTCTTTGTACTGGCTTAAAACCATCATACAAGTGCGGAACTGCTCTCTCCAATATTACATAAGACGCATAATCAAGGAAATACTCCTTGTACATGCCAGTCAGTGTTAATAAATCTCCTTCTGACTCTCCTTGAGCCAACATATCTTCTATGTTCATCTAATCTTTACTTTTACTAATCGGACAAAAATACATAAAAGAAATTAATTATATGTAGAATGGTGCATACATGATAATTAGATATAATAAATTTTAGGCTCTATAGGTTTGTCAGGATATGAGCTTATTATAGAAGACTGCAAGTAATTTTATTTATAATTAAATTTAATTATTTAGAGTAATTTTAATGATTAGACCCAAAGTTTGTAAATTCGCAGCTTCAAAATAAATCAACAATGATAGAATATATTGGCTTTTTGGGTCTAGATATACCAAACTTTGGTAGTTCTGCTGTTTGGATGAGTCTTCTTACGCTAACTTTCTTAGAAATCGTACTTGGGGTAGATAACATCATTTTTATTTCAATTGCATCCTCTAAATTAAAAGATGAGGACCAAAAGAAAGCAACAAGCATAGGGCTTATTCTAGCAATGGTGCTACGGATTGTCTTGTTATTTGGCATTTCTATTTTGATCGCGATGAACGATGCTTTTTGGACATTTGATCTAGGTTGGATCAAGGCGGGGTTTTCTGGTCAAAGTGTCATTTTAATCATTGGTGGGATATTTTTATTGTATAAAAGCGTAACAGAAATACATCACAAATTAGAAGGTGATGCTCATGGAGATGTTGCAAACAGTAAAAAAGCAACGTTAAGTTCGGCAATCATTCAGATCACAATTATCAATATCGTATTTTCATTTGATTCCATATTAACAGCAGTTGGCATGACCAATGGGCTATATGGTTCGTTGATTATTATGATCATAGCGGTAGTCATATCTGTATTAATCATGATGGCATTTGCCGTGCCTGTTGGTCGATTCGTAAACGAACACCCTACGATCCAAATGTTAGGATTGGCGTTCTTGATTCTTATAGGGTTTATGTTAATAATAGAAGGTGGCCACTTGGCACATCTTGAAATATTAGATTCTCCAATCGGTGCCGTACCAAAAGGGTATTTATACTTTGCAATAGCATTCTCACTTTTGGTAGAATTTTTAAATATGAAACTAAGGAAGAAAGTACCAGTGGTACATCTGCATGGTATACAAGATGAAGCTGAAAAAGAGGGAATTATATAAATGATAAAAGTCACTCTAAATATAGTTTTTCTTATCGGGATTTTGTCATTCCCTAGCTGTAAAAATAATACAACAGCACCAACTGAAACGATCTCATCTTACCAGAAAATTTCTGGTAAAACCATGGGTACTTTTTATAATATAACTTATGACTCAAATGTGCATGGTTCGGATATCCAATCTGCAATTGATTCATTACTCAATGTATTTGAAGACGATCTTTCAACCTATCGCCCTGAATCTCTGATATCAAAATTCAACCAAAGTCCAACAGGTATATTGGTAGATACATCAACATATTTCTATCAATCTTTTAAGAGTGCTAAGGCATTATACATTGCAACTGATGGATATTATGATCCTACTATTGCACCACTTGTCAATTATTGGGGTTTTGGAGCTGACAAGCAAACACATAAGTCAATTGGTCTGCCGGACACTATTGAGACTATTCTCCCATTGATTGGCTATAATAAAATCAATGTTAACTTTTCTAATGACAAAGCTGATTTGGTGAAATCTAATCCCAACCAAAAACTAGACCTTAATGCATCTGCAAAAGGAATGGGTGTAGATATAGCAGCACAATATTTAGAGTTTAATGGCGTCACAAATTATCTTGTAGAGATTGGAGGAGAGATCAGAGCTAAAGGCACAAATAATGAAGGGAATATCTGGACTCTTGGAATCAATAAACCTAGTCAGAGTGCTTCAGAATCTGACATCATTCTACCAGTAATACTTGACAATAAAGGCATGGCTACTAGTGGTAATTATAGACAGTTTTACAAAGATGGTCAATTGACTTTTGCTCATATAATCAATCCAAAAACTGGAGAATCAGCTCCGACTGACATATTGAGTGCTACTGTAATTGCCTATGACTGTCAGACTGCTGATGGATATGCCACAGCATTAATGGCGATGGGACTATCAAAATCAATTGCTTTAGTCGAAAAAATAAAAAATATTGAAACCTGCTTGATATACCAAGATATGACTGCTGACACGTTAGCATTCTATTACAGTTCGGGTTTTGAAAAAAACATAAAAAGATAATGAAATTTAATCTAGAGAAAGACATCGTATTTTTTGACCTTGAAGCAACAGGATTAAACGTGGTAAGAGACCGAATAGTCCAAATTGCTTTAATCAAATATAAAAAAGGCAGTGATGAACCTGAGGAATTTGAAATGATGATTAATCCAGGCATGCCCATCTCACCTGAAGCAATGGCTGTACATGGGATTACTCCAGAAATGCTTAGGAACAAACCAACTTTTGAACAGGTAGCACAACAGATCTATGACTTCATTGGCAATGCTGATCTTTCTGGTTACAATTCGGATAGATTTGATGTGCCTATGTTAATGGAGGAGTTTAATAGAGCTGGCATAGAGTTATCATTAGACGATAGAAACCTGATTGATATTCAAAAGATATTCTACAAAATGGAGCCTCGTACATTAAAGGCTGCTTACAAAGTATTTTGTGGTGAAGATTTAGTGGATGCACATGATGCACTAGCGGATGTTAAAGCTACAGTTGCTGTATTTAAAGGGCAATTAGAACGTTATGAAGGTGTTGATTATGAAGATGGCGATGGGTTTGTCACAGCAGCTCCTATTAAAAACGATATTAAGGCAATAGCTCAGTTTTTAGATGATGGTAGAACTGTGGATGTAACCCAAAAACTACGATATGATCAAAACGGTCAAATTGTATTTAATTTTGGAAAACATGTTGGAAAGCCTGCTGCTAAAACATTGTATGAAGATCGTCAATATTTGAATTGGATCCTAGAAAAAGAGTTTTCTGCACAAGTAAAACAAACAGTAAAAAGAATAGTAAAAGAATATGCTCATTCACTTAAATCAAATTCGTAAGCTAACCATTTTGTCGGTTTGTTTTACTTTCTCAGTTATGGGGTGCTACAAATCTACAGAAGGCTGTTTAGATCAGTTAGCAGCCAATTATGATGTTAGTTCGGATGACGCCTGTGAAGATTGTTGTACCTATCCAAATGTGAAGTTGAGCTTGAATCATCTCTGGGAAAATGCTGCTTTTAAATTTGGAGACACCTTGGTGAATAACCTTGGAAATGAAATTGTATTCTTGAATCAAAAAATGTATTTTAGTCAATTTAATTATACTCTTGAAGATGGCACTCTAATTGACAACTTGGATAGTATTACCCTTACTATAAATAATGATAGCTTAAGCTACGAAAAAGATCTGGCTCTTATATTAAAAACTCAATCTTCTGCAGTACTTCACACCTACAGATCAGAAGGAATATTAAAGAGTATTACCTTCACATTAGGAATGCCAGATAAGTTCAATGCTATAGGCGAAATGGAGGCTAATAAATATAGCCCGCTGGATTTTAGCAATGATACAAGGACCAATCTAAGTTATTACACTGTCGGCATGACTTTGATAACTGGAAGTGATCTAACAGATACATTTACTTATATTATTCCATTAGATTATGAATTCAAATTCGATAAAAGCATTGAAATAAAAAAAGGAAGAGATATTAATTTACCAATCAATATCAACTACGATATATGGCTTTTTGATATAGATTTCATTAATGAAACCAAAGAAACTATTGTCGCTAAACTCATTGAAAATACAACTAAATCTATCAAATAAACGTTTTAATATTATAAACAATTATTGATTTGAATTTCTTAAATAAATATACTTTTTTAGGTCTTATCATATTCATTTTAGTGTCTGGGACTCTAGGTTGTAGAGACAAAGAAGACAATATGGATGAGGATTTGTTAGATATCATTTACAACCCTATACCTTACGACCTAACATTGCCAAGTTATTTTCCCAAAATTGAAAATCCAGCCGATAATCCACTCACAAAAGATGGAGTCATTCTAGGTCAACATTTATTTTATGATCCTATTCTAAGTGCAGATAGTACGATGTCGTGCTCGAGCTGTCATTTTCCTGAAAAATCATTTACAGATGGTAAAGCTGTCAGTATTGGAATTGATAATATAGCAGGGACAAAATCGAGTATGAGTATTATTAACTTAGCCTTTACTTATTCTGGTTTCTTTTGGGACGGTAGGTCTGCTACCTTAGAAGAACA
Source organism: Saprospiraceae bacterium (assembly GCA_037968395.1). Taxonomy (GTDB): domain Bacteria; phylum Bacteroidota; class Bacteroidia; order Chitinophagales; family Saprospiraceae; genus JADKBO01. The sequence continues at coordinate 6,736 of JBBKVK010000267.1, forward strand.
AGCATTACTCCCTGTAGAAGACCCGATCGAGCTTCACAATGATTGGATCGATCTTGAAAAGAAGCTTCAAAGCCACCCAACATATCCAGAAAAATTTAGAAAAGCATTCGGTATAAAAGGCAAAAAGGAAATTTCTAAAGAATTAGTAGCGAATGCTATATCACAATTTGAACGAATCATAGTGACCTATAACTCTAAATATGACAGAGTAAAACGGGGAGAAGATATTTATGATGATCTAGAATTCTTGGGAGATGCAATCTTTTTTGATGACGACCCAGACCAACCAGATGGAGAATGCAATCATTGCCACAATGATCCGATGATGACTTCAGATGATTTTTTTAATAATGGTTTTCAAACTGATGATGGTAATTTACAGTTCCCAGATAATGGAAGAGGACTTATTACCAACAATAAAGCAGACAATGGTAAATTTAAAGCTCCTACACTACGGAATATTATGTTGACAGCTCCGTATATGCATGACGGAAGCCTAGCTACCATTGATGATGTATTAGAGCATTATAATAGTGGTGGTCATCCTTCGGTTAATAAAGATCCACTAATCTACAATCATAACTTTACAAAGAGACAATTAGATGGGTTAAAAGCTTTTATGAACTCCCTTACTGACACCTCTTATATGTCTAATTCTTATATTATCAACCCATATAAATAGTCTCTTTTTAACCTCTTCACTTCAACATTGTAATAAAGTTAGAGCTAATCGCTTTCAAGCTTATCAATAGTTGACGCTTAATTATTTGTGATTCAGACTGATTAACTGTAAATTGCCAAGGATATCAATTTGGTAACTTCACAAAATATCTAGAATGAGTTTTCGATACATACTATTTCTACTCTTATGCCAAATCTTTCTTTCTTGTACTGATATTAGTGATAAACCAATAAACAATATAATCCCTTTACCTGTAGAAATAAATGGATTTGAAAAATATTCAAAAATTGTTAGTGACTTAGATTTTGTAAAATCAGATCTAATAAAATCTACTTACAACCCTAGTTTGGGCGAAGAAGAATACCAACTTACAATCACAGAAAAGGAAATAGACGTATTTAGTAAAGACATCAAAGGCTACCAAAGAGCTATTGCGACTCTTACTCAAATTCAAGATCAAAACAACGGCAAACTACCGATTTGTGAAATCAAAGATAAGCCAAGGTTCAACTATAGAGGCATGCACTTAGATGTCGCTCGGCATTTTTTTTCAGTTGGAAACATAAAAGAATACATTGACTATTTACATTACTATAAATTTAATACTTTTCATTGGCATCTTACTGAAGATCAAGGTTGGCGTATAGAAATCAAAAAATATCCAAAACTTCAAGAAATAGCAGCTTACCGTGATGAGACTTTAATAGGGCATTACAACGATGAACCACACAAATATGACGGTAAAAAGTATGGGGGATACTATACCCAAGATGAAGTAAAAGAGATTGTTGATTATGCTTTAAATAAAGGAATTGAAATCATTCCTGAGATTGAGATGCCGGGTCATTCCCTAGCAGCTCTAAGTGCATATCCTGAATTAGGCTGTACGGGTGGGCCATACAAAGCAGCTACAGAATGGGGCGTATTTGAGGACGTTTATTGTCCTACAGAAGCAACTTTTGAATTCTTACAAAATGTATTAGATGAGGTCATATCCTTGTTCCCTTCAAAATACATCCACATTGGTGGTGATGAATGCCCTAAGGAGTCATGGAAAAATTCAGATTTCTGCCAAGAGTTAATCAAGCTAGAAAACTTGAAGGATGAACATGGCCTCCAAAGTTATTTTATAAGTCGTATTGAAAAATACATTAATAGCAAAGGTAAAAGTATTATTGGTTGGGATGAAATATTAGAAGGTGGGTTAGCTCCAAATGCTACGGTGATGTCTTGGAGAGGAGAAGCTGGTGGTATTGCAGCCGCCAATCAAGATCACAACGTTATCATGACACCGAATTCATTTTGTTATTTTGATTATTATCAATCTGACAGGGCTGACGAACCGCTAGCGATAGGCGGATATTTGCCTGTAGAAAAGGTGTATGGTTGGAATCCTATCCCACAGGATTTGCCTTCAGAAAAACATAAATACATCTTAGGGGGTCAAGCAAATGTCTGGAGTGAATACATGCCAACTTTCGGCAATGTACAATATATGGCTCTCAACAGAATGATTGCGCTAAGTGAGGTACTTTGGTCGTCGAATGATAGCTTGCGAACTTTTGAAAAATTTAAACCCAGGTTTAAGCAACATCTTAAAATGTGGAAAAACAAAGGTGTGAATATAGCAAATCATCTTTTAGATGTGAAAGCCAATGTTTACAATGAAGAAGTTAGAGGAAGCTTTTTGAATTTTGAAGGAGATAATGGTGTCTTTGTTAGTTATGATGGATCTAAATATAAAGAAATAAAAAAAGAAATATTTGTTTTAGAATCAAAAGGCACTTATAGCTTTTATAAGAAAACAGATCAAGATAAAGGTAAACCTGTCGTAATAAAGTTCGAACCACATCTAGCGACAACCTCCAAAATAACCATGTCTAATCTACCTAGCGACAAGTATAAAGGCAGTGGCCCAAGAAGCATGGTCAATGGAGTAAAAGGGTCCGATGAAAAGTACGGTGATACCGAATGGCTAGGCTTTCATGGTAAGGACTGCAACTTGCTAATAGAATTTGATACAGCAGTTGACATATCACACCTAAGTTTTAGGTTTTTTAATGGTCCAGGCCAATGGATATATTTACCGAGTATTATCGAAATAATGCCAGATAATGGAAAATTAATCACACTTGACGGCTTTGATAATGGAAGTAAGGTAGTAAATGTCAGTACTTCATTTGAAGCAGAAAAAGTGAAGTCACTAAAGATAAATATCAGAAACTATGGTATAATTCCCGATGGGAAACAAGGCAGTGGACACCCATCTTGGTTATTTGTTGATGAGATTACAATAAAATAATATAATTAACATCTTTATTAAT
>JBBKVK010000268.1:0-4563 GCA_037968395.1 Saprospiraceae bacterium
ATGGGAAAATCACAAAATTTGGTTTGAAAAAAAATTAAATTCTAATAATGTTAAGATTTTTAAATTTGTAAAAAATAACGAAAATGTTGGCAGCACTAGGATTGAAATAAAAGGAGATAAAGCTACGATAAGTTATTCCATTGATAAGCTCTGGAGAGGAAGAGGTTTAGGAAAAAAGATTTTAAAGGAAATAATCTATTTTATCTATTTTCTGATGCCAGATATTTATAGCATTGAAGGTGTTGTGAAAGAAAGTAATATAGCATCTATGAAAATTTTCGAAGGATTGAAATTTGAAAAGCATTATGTTCAAGATAATCTAATTCTGTATAGAAGAAACCTTATTCGGTAACTAAAATCATATAAATTAGTGACTAAGACGATATGAGTATTCTGCAATGCCAATTCGCAAGAAGGATTTGGTCATTTTTTTAGATGTATCAATTTGATGAGACTAATAGATTATTCGAACCTTTCTATTGTGTTTATTGGAGAAATTAGTGAACATTTAGTTGATATTTTATTGGGGTATAACTATAGTTATGAGCCATCTAACTTATTAGAGTTAACCACAAACGATAAAAAGCTCAATTTGTTATTTATAGATACGTATAGGAAAAATAGCATTCAAATTAAAGCTCTGAATAGCAAGTATAAACAATATTTCTGGATGACTTTCATGAATTTGATTATGCAGGGAGCTTTGGAGTAATTAATTTTACAATAAATGCTAAATCAAAATTATATTTGTCTAAATATCAGTTTTTAGGGGTGGATTATTTTCCTTACAAAAAGGAATTGATAGAGCTGCGAAAAAATAATTTGATTAAAAGTAAACCACATTGACCAAGTATAATCTAACGATATTAATTTTTCTTTCCGCAACTAAAGTTGAAAATGAAATAATTTTAAGTGCCTTGGGAACTTTAGATAAATTTTTCTTTGGATGTACTTTTTTATTGCTCGGTATGGAGTGCTTTTTAGTGTCTAGAAACCAGAATAACTTCCAAATGGAGAAATTCACGTCAAATATTGAAGAGGTTTATAAAAAAGTTGATTTAGTTATATCTGGGGGTGGACTAGTAAAGTATGAATCAGCCTTTTGCAGTATCCCAAATTTTTCATTAGCTGTAACAAAAGAGCAAGATGATGAAACTACTTTATTTGAATTAAATGATCTTACTTATTCTATAGGTAATCTTTACAATTTTAATATAAAGCATACAATCAAACGATTACATATGATTATGGATGATAAATTGTTATTTGAAAAATTTAAAAGTAGTTCTAAAATTAATTTTGACAAATTCAAATTAAATGACATAACTTCGTACTTATAAATTGTTATAAAGTGGATCCAGTACAACAGAACTATAGTAGCCTATTTGCTAAACATGGCTTAGCGCCAGAGTCTCTCCAATGGTCAGATAAAGAAAGTCAATTTAAAAGATTTGAAATTTTATGTCAAATTAGTAATGACTTGAAATCTATTACAGATTTTGGTTGTGGGCTTGCAGACTTGTATGAATATTTAAAAGAAATTGGTTTCAACGGTACATACCTTGGACTTGATTTTGTTCCTGAATTTATTGAAAATAATAGATTACGGATCAATGATACAACTACTAGTTTTGAAGTGTTTGATATAAAAAAGACACTTTAGAAAGTGTGAATTATTTTGTCATATTGACTTAGAATTCCAAAATTTTAATCACCCAATATATCATCAAAGTTCGAAATTTGAATTTGTCAGTCATCTGTCGTTCGTTGACTATGTTATGAGATTTGGTTTTAACGATAGACCATTTTAAAGTAAGATGTTGGTTTTTATGGGATTCACATTATTCAATTAATCCAATCTATTTTCTTTGTTTCGAATAAGTTTGTTGAAATTGTTAATTTTACATGACAATACTAATATTAAACTATGTTGAAAAATCAATTCACCTCCAACGGTGAGCCATTTATCATTGCAGAAATGTCTGGAAATCACAATCAAAGCATTATTAGGGCAAAAGATATTATAAAATCAATAGCTGAGTGTGGGTGCCATGCCGTAAAACTTCAAACATATACTGCCGACACCATTACAATGAAAAATGTATATATAATTGAAGATGTTAATTCACTTTGGAATGGGAAAGAGTTACATGAACTTTATAATGAAGCTCATACTCCTTGGGAATGGCATGAGGAATTGTTTCGATATGCTGAATCTTTAGGATTGGTTTGTTTTAGCTCTCCATTTGATGATACAGCCGTAGATTTTTTAGAATCTATTGATTGTCCTATAATCAAAATAGCTTCGTTTGAAAACACCCATCATCCTCTGATTAAAAAGGCTGCATTAACAGGCAAACCCGTTATTATGAGTACAGGAACAGCTTCTATAGAAGAGGTAGATGAGGCTGTAGAGGTACTTAAGAAGAATGGATGTAAGGATATTACTTTATTGAAATGTACCAGTACTTATCCAGCAAGTCCTGAAAATTCCAACATTTTAACAATTCCAGAAATTCAAAATAGATATCCTGATTGTAAAGTAGGCCTGAGTGATCATACTATGGGTATAGGTGTGGCACTTGCTGCAATAGGGTTAGGCGCCACTGTTATAGAAAAGCATTTTACACTAAGAAGAGCCGATGGGGGAGTTGATAGTTCTTTTAGTATGGAGCCAGAAGAAATGAAGAGCCTAGTCGATGAAGGAAGAAAAGCGTTCCAGAGTTTAGGGCATGTTCAGTTAGAAGTACAAGCTGCTGAGCAAAAATCTTTGTTATTCAAAAGAAGCATTTATGTATCTAAGGATATAAAAAAAGGAGAAGCCTTTTCAAATGAGAATTTAAGGGTTATAAGACCAGCATATGGGCTAAAACCTAAATATTACGAAGATGTACTTTTAACCACTGCGTCTGTTGACATCCTTCAAGGAACGCCATTAAGTTGGGAAATGATAAACAAGTAGAAACATGAAAAACTTAGCTATAATAACAGCTAGAGGTGGAAGTAAAAGAATCCCTCGAAAAAACATAAAAGAATTTTTGGGAAAACCTATTATTGTTTATTCTATACATGCTGCATTAAATTCGGGAGTTTTTACAGAAGTAATGGTAAGTACAGATGATGAGGAAATTGCAAAAGTAGCTATAGAATATGGAGCGAAAGTACCATTTTTGAGGACTGCTCAAAATTCAAATGATCATGCTACCACAAATGACGTTATTCTTGAAGTAATGAACGCCTATCAATCTCAAAATCAATTATTCGACTATGCCTGCTGCTTCTACCCAACTGCACCCTTTGTCGATGAAAAGTTGATTAAACAAGCTTATGAAATACTTGTTCAACAGAATTTTGATGTAGTACTACCGATCGTACCATTTGGATTTCCTATTCAGAGAAGCTTTTTAAGATCAGAATCTGGTTTGATAAAATATGCTCAACCAGAACATACAAATACAAGATCTCAAGACCTAGAGAAGCACTACCATGACACTGGTCAGTTTTATTTTTTCAATGCTAAAAATTATTTGGAAAGAAAAAGTATAATTTGTGAAAAAATGTATGGGCTTGAAGTGGATGAAATGAAGGTTCAAGATATAGATAACCAAGTAGATTGGGACTTGGCAGAATTGAAATATAAAATTATGGAAATGAGTAAATCTCAAAACAAATAAAACGAATAGTACTCTTATTTGTTTTGAGATTTGTTTTTTGTTTGAGTATTAGATATCAAATTTTAGTATTTCGCATCCTAGTTTTGAATTATTTAAAGAGTCATCTTCTTGTGATACCTTTATATGTTCAATGGTTGACTCTCTTTTTAGCCAATACTCATCAAAATACCTGTTTAGGTGAGAGGAATTAACTCCAAATGTCATAAATAAAGATATTCGCTCTTTATCTTGATCTTTTTTTAAGAACTTTGGCACATGATTTTCTAAGTTATGGAGAGACAGGTTTGGAAATAATTTTAACCTAACAGCATTGCCACTATGTATTGTTTTTAAGTTCCAAAGAACTAAATCTCCAGGTTCATTATCAATAAAAATAGGCTTGCCATCAATTTGATTATGGGACTTTGATTTTACTTTGAGTCCACCGCTATAATTTTTGTGATTTTGTAAATATAACCCCATTCTGATAATTGTATAATCACCCTCCCAATCCGGACCATTGTTATATACTCTATCTACATTGTCACGGTGCCAACCACGAAAACCTGTTCCAACCATATATGAACTATCTCTAAAATAAACAATATCCTCGGTCCCAAGGGCTTTTTGTGCACTATCAACTATCCTTGGGTCACATAATAGATAAGATAGTTTTTCTTTGCTAAGTAGATCTCCAATTGATGAGAACGCCTCTGTGTTTCCAATTTTCATCGTCTTTGATTCAGATTTGTCAATTTTAACTTGTTGATAAACATTTTCCCTTAACTCTGAAATCTCTTTCCCTGAAAACAAGTTTCTAAGTACTATATAACCCTCATCTAAAAATGTTTTTTGATTCATGATTTTTTCTTTTTATAAGTTATAAGCATTTTTTAAAGAAGTATTTTGA
>JBBKVK010000269.1:0-7026 GCA_037968395.1 Saprospiraceae bacterium
GCATTGAATAATGCTATAAAATCAAATATCCTATTAACTTACTATCTTTGATTTCTAAAATAATATTATCAAATGTTTTTTTCTTTTAAAGGCTTCATTCCTGTTGTTGACCCTTCCTCTTTTGTACATCCCCAAGCCAATGTTACTGGTAATGTGATTATAGGCAAAAATGTATATGTTGGACCTGGAGCTGTCTTAAGAGGAGATTGGGGTGGTATCATAATTGAAGATGGATGTAATATTCAAGAAAACTGTGTTATACATATGTTTCCAGGAGTTACTGTGAGATTGGAAAAATGTGCTCATATTGGCCATGGTGCTATAATTCATGGAGCTCACATAGGTAAAAACTGTATGGTTGGAATGAATAGTGTTATTATGGACAATGTGGTGCTTGGAGAGAACTCCATTGTTGGTGCTTTGACTTTTGTGAAAGCAAATGAAGTATTTGAACCTAACAGTTTGATAGTGGGTAATCCAGGAAAAGTAATTAAAACTTTAGATTCAAAAATGGTAGCATGGAAAACAAAGGGAACTAAGCTTTACCAGACTTTACCTGAAGATATGAAATCCAATGCTAAAGAGGTTAGCCCTTTATCTGAATTGCCAAAAGATAGACCTTGTCAAGAGTCTCTATTTAAAACATGGAATGAAATAAAAAATCAAGATTAATAGTATGTATTTATGAAATTAAACTTAGACGTCGGAATACCTAGTAAACAAGAATGGCTTAATGCAGTAATGGCAGATTTTGATAGCTTTCTTCAAGATCATGCAGATTGTGAAAGAAAAGCTTCAGCAATGGCAATGAGTTTTGTTGCCAAATATCCTGACAGAGTTGAGATTCTACCTGAGTTAATCGCAACTGGAATAGAAGAGTTAGAGCATTTCCAACAAGTTTATGAGCTTATGGAAAGCAGAGGCATACAGTTACAACATTCTATTCAAGAAGATCTCTATGTAAAGCAATTGATTAAACTTTGTCATTCTGGAAGGATAGAGCGTTTTATGGATAGATTACTTATCGCCTCAGTGGTAGAGACAAGAGGAGCTGAACGGTTTAGAATGATAGCTGAGGCCCAAACTGACCCTGAATTAGCCAAGTTCTATAAATCCCTTTGGGTAAGTGAAGCCAAGCATGGTCATATATTCGTCAAAATGGCCCTTAATTACTTCCCCGAAGATAAAGTTTATGAAAGATTAGCATGGTGGGTCAAACAAGAAGCAGACATATTAGATGGGCTTGAAATAAAAGCTGCATTACATTAATACGAAGTTTAAGGTAATAATTTTTATTAAATACCCCACCATAAAAATAAAACAGAATTGAACCAAACTTAGTCTTCCATGTATTCTTCAATAGGTGGACAAACACATATCAAGTTTCTATCACCATGAGCACTATCAATTCTACCTACCGTTGCCCAAAACTTGTAGCCATCTTTTAAATACTTGATTGGAAATGCTGCTTTCTCTCTAGAATAAGCATGGTTCCAAATATCTGCCGTAAGTTCTGCCTGTGTATGTGGAGCATTGGTTAGCATGTTGTGCTCTGCGTCCATTTCACCCCTAGCAATCTCATCAATCTCTCCTTTTATTGATATTAAGGCATCGCAAAACCGGTCTAGTTCATCCATACTCTCTGATTCAGTTGGTTCTATCATAATCGTACCTGCCACTGGAAAAGAAAGAGTTGGTGCATGAAAACCATAATCTATAAGTCTTTTTGCTACATCTTCAGCACTTACATGAACTGATTTATATGCTCTAAGATCAATAATTAATTCATGTGCTGCTCTTCCTTTTTCTCCTGTATAGAGTACATCATAAGTTCCCTTCAATCTATCCTTTATATAGTTAGCGTTTAAGATCGCATATTTGGTCGAATTAGTCAGCCCATTCTTACCTAGCATTTTTATATATCCATAAGAGATTAATAGTATACTAGCACTACCCCAAGGAGCAGCTGATACTGCATGTGTTCCTTTTTCTCCTCCTGTTTTGACCAAACTATGGCCAGGTAAAAATGGTTTTAATTTATCATTAACACAGATAGGGCCCATTCCTGGTCCTCCTCCTCCATGTGGTATTGCAAATGTTTTATGCAAATTAAGATGGCATACATCCGCACCAATTAAGCCTGGACTTGTCAATCCAACTTGAGCATTCATATTAGCCCCATCCATATAAACCATCCCTCCATTATCATGGATAAGTTTACAAATTTCCTTAATTGCTGTCTCAAATACTCCATGTGTACTAGGATACGTAACCATAAGTGCAGCCAAATTTTCTTTATTAGCTTCTACTTTTACTTTTAGATCTTCTACATCAATATTTCCCTTGGCATCACATCCCACTACAACTACTTTCATTCCCGTCATTACTGCTGAAGCTGGATTAGTTCCATGAGCCGATGATGGTATAATTGCTATATTCCTGTGATGATCTCCTCTGTCTTCATGATACGCTTTTATCGTTAGAAGTCCAGCATACTCTCCTTGAGCTCCAGAATTTGGCTGAAGTGAAGTAGCAGTAAAACCAGTAATTTCACTCAAGTCAGCTGACAACTCCTCAAATATTTGGGCATAGCCTTGTACTTGCTCGATAGGTGCAAAAGGGTGAATATTTGCAAATTCTGGCCATGATACAGGAATCAATTCGGTAGCTGCATTTAACTTCATTGTACAAGACCCTAGTGAAATCATAGAGTGGGTAAGTGATAAATCTTTATTCTCCAACCTTTTAATATAACGCATCATCTTAGACTCAGTATGATTCATACTAAATATAGGGTGTAAGCAAAATCCCGAAGTCCTTGCTAAACTTTCAGGGTATGAAGCCCTTGAGTTTGTAGATATTGAGAATGGTTTACCAGTAACATCAGCAATAGCTGAAATTAATTTTTCAATTTCTTTCTCTGTTGTGGTTTCATCTACACTTATACTAACCTTATTCTTATCATAGAACAAGTTAATTCCATTAGATTCAGTAGCAATTTTAATTTTATTTGCATCTGAGGTCTCAAAGGTGATTGTGTCGAAAAAAGTCTTATTTTTAATAGAATAGCCGAGACTAATCACCCCATTAGCTATTTTCTGAGCTTTAGTATGTATACTTGATCCAATATGCCTTAAGCCGTCTTGTCCATGATATACAGCATACATACTAGCCATTATTGCTAATAAAGCTTGGGCTGTACAAATGTTTGAGGTCGCCTTTTCCCTTCTAATGTGTTGTTCTCTTGTCTGCAATGCCATTCTCAGAGCCGAATCTCCAAATCTATCAATTGACATTCCTATTATACGTCCAGGAATTAATCTCTTATGTTCATCTTTACAAGCAAAAAAAGCAGCATGTGGTCCTCCATATCCCATAGGTACTCCAAATCTCTGGGTACTTCCTACTACGACATCAGCTCCCCATTCCCCAGGCGGGATTAATTGAGTTAAGCTCATAATATCAGCAGCAACACATACTAAAATTTCATTTTCATTGCATGCTTTAGTAAATTCTCTATAATCTTCAACAGAACCATCTGCATTTGGGTATTGAATTAATACACCAATAATATCATCACCTAATTCAGCACTCTTATAATCTCCAAAAACCACATCTATACCAATCGGTTGAGCTCTTGTAATTATTATATCTTTGGTTTGAGTAAACACTGTATTATCAACAAAAAACTTAGAAGCTAAACCTATTTTTCGTTTCTTATTTCTTATTCCTTCAAACATTGCCATAGCTTCAGCGGCAGCTGTTCCTTCATCTAAAAGTGAAGCATTTGCAATAGGCATACCCGTAAGATCTGACACCATTGTTTGAAAATTTAGGAGAGCCTCTAATCTACCTTGAGCAATTTCAGCTTGATAAGGAGTGTATTGTGTATACCAACCCGGGTTCTGAAATATGTTTCGAAGTATTACGGATGGAGTAATAGTTCCATAATAACCCTGACCAATAAAAGAAGTAAATATTTTATTTCTTGAACCTATAGCTTTTAGATTTGAAAGGTATTCATATTCCGTCACTGCCTCAACTATTTTTAACTCTTCAGGCATTCTAATATTATTCGGAATAGTCTCATTGACCAATTGGTCTAGCGAATCAACTCCTATCAACTCTAACATAATATGCATTTCGGAATCAGAAATCCCTATATGTCTTCTCTCAAATGAATCAAAGTAATGCGGCTTCATATAATAATGATAATTTAAAATTCGCACAAAAGTACTAATCTTTTAAACTATAATTAGGTTAAGACAAGTGATTTTTAGTCTTAGAAATCATTACTACTATAATGCAAAGTCCTCTCATATTACCTTTTATAAAAAGTGAAGGTTATAAAGAGTTAAAAATCTTTTAAATATGTTGTGTTATAAAGCTATCCTTTTTGGAAAAGAATCCAAATGTTTACTCCAAACTGAGTTTTATAAGAGATAATTTAAAATCCTTTTCACTTGGCACTATTAGTTCATTTGACCCAGTTTGTTCAGCGTCTTTAAACCGCAATTGAAGTCCTCTATATTCTGTGTTAATAATTGCATTTCTTTCAAAATTTCCAGTTGGAGAAATTACATATTCGCTTACAGTACTATTCTTCTTAATTTCATCATTATAAACAAACCTTAATCTACTTGGTGTCTTTAGTAAGAAAAATGATGAATAAATAGCATCATCGTCTTGGCTAAATTGTTTCTTATAGAATAATTTATTCCAATCTTCTTTGCCCTCACTATCCAAATTTATTAATAAAATATCTTCATTATAATAATCAACAAACCCTCTTGTAGAATAACCATTTCCGTCATACCCTGACATATTAGAGTATGAAGACCTCCGAACAAATTCCTTTTTCATTTCAGATATTAATAAGCATCCGTTATCTTCTCTTTGTACAATTTCCGATAAATAGAAATCACTTAAACTATTTTGCTTTCTACGACTCTTTTTGCCATACAAATCTTCAAATATATCACTATTAAATTCAGCAAATTTTACTTCGTCCGGATGAGTATTTTCTAATTTTGATTGAAATAAAAAATAGCCAATAAGGTTATCAAAATCTTTTTCAGCATATAAACCTGCAATTGCAATAGAAGAAGTTACATTATTATACGCTACTTGAATTCCTGTATTCACTGTGTTCTTTAAACTTAGCTCAGTGTAAATAATATCAATTTCATTTACCAAGTAATAAATACCAAGTATATGATTTTCTCTCTGGTATTTAGTATTATTTTTTTCAAATAATAAAATAATTTTTCCCTCATTTGTTAAAATAATTTTTTTGAAATCCTCCCTATGATCAAAGTCTTGGAATGAAAAACTAGATTTAGAAATTATTTCTTTTAAAATATTATCGACAAGGATGAAACTCATTTCCTTACCGTTTGTTCCAAACAGTAGAGACTTTAAATGATCAGGTGATGATACCGTCTTATATTTTCTATCAACTAATTTTAAATCGCTTTTAAATAAACTTATTGTTGAATCTACAGTATTGATGTTTTGATCAAACTCGACTAAATTAATTATATTTTTATTTGCATCATTAATGTAAGAATAAATAATTTGCAACACACTATCTAAGTCATTTACAGATATCACTTCAATTTTATTACTCTCAAAATTTAAATCTGTCGTTCCTTCATACTGTAATTCTTCATTAAACCTTTCTATGATGTAAGAATTTGATTTGTTTCTTAATACCAAATGCTTACTACCAACTTTTAGTATATCATAAAATATATCATTTCTTATATTCATTTCTTTTGACTGGAATAAACTTTGTCCCTGGCAAAAAAATGATATTAATAATAACAGTGTTAAATATTTTATTTTCATAATAGTTTAATGAAACACCTTACAACCTTCAGAGCAATTACTACAGATATCAATTTTATCTCTACCTTTTAAAATAGTTGTTCTAAAACTGTTATATCTTGAATTATGCCATATATCTTCAAACTCTGCTGTCTTTAAATCACCGAGACTGTGTTTGGCATCTTTATCAAAACAACAAGGTCAACTATTCCATCCCATGTAATTACACAAGAGTGCCATAGTTTCCAACACTTGTTAACTAATTTATGCTTCACCTTATATGATCCATCACTTTGTTTAGAGTATCTAGAATATTCTTCGATAGTTGGAATTAAGTCACTACCATTTTTGTAATCATAGATTTGAGCAGATTTAAGTTTAACTTCATCTACACCAATTTGATCAGCTAACTTATAAAGATCTTCAATTTCATTTTCATTATGCCTAACTACTAAAAATTGAAAAATAATATGAGGGGTTTTTGAATTAAGATCCTTTTTCCATTTAATTAGGTTCTCTGTCCCCTTAATTACATTTTCTAAATTACCTCCTATTCTATAAGATTCATATGTCTTTTGTGTTAATCCATCTATAGATATTATAATTCTATCAAGACCACTTTCAATAGTTGATTTGCAATTTGCATCATTTAAAAAATGCCCGTTAGTAGATGTTATAGTGTAAAGACCTTTCTCATTAGCATAACTTACCATATCTAAAAAATTAGGATTGATGTAGGGTTCGCCCTGAAAATAAAAGATAAGGTAGATTAAATCTTTTGATACTTGATCTATTGAAGTTTTGAAAAAGTCAGCTTTCAAGTTTCCAGTATTCCTGCTAAATGACCTTAGCCCGCTTGGGCATTCTGGGCATTTGAGGTTACAAGCAGTTGTAGGCTCAAATGATAATGAAATTGGATTACCCCACTGGATAGGTTGTTTTAATACAGATGTAAGTTGATATGAAAAATAAACTTTCATCACATTTAATAGCCTCCGAAAAGTAAGCTTTGAAATGAAATTTATTGTGTCATTAATATTGAACATTGTGGGTTTTAATTTACAAGATACTAAACTTAAATAAAAAAAGCCTTGAGTAAACTCAAAGCTTTTAAAAAAAGAGGCGGCGACCTACTCTCCCATCTTTGCAGACAGTACCATCGGCGCTAAGGGGCTTAACTTCTCTGTTCGAAATGGG